>NZ_PSUU01000055.1:0-20235 GCF_002932015.1 Rathayibacter sp. AY1H3 | reverse complement strand
TCGACGGGGATCGGGGCGGGCATCCTGCGAGGGTAGCGCCGGAGCCGGGAACGACAGAACCCCCGGCCAGGGGCCGGGGGTTCTCGTGGTGGGCGATACTGGGATCGAACCAGTGACCTCTTCCGTGTCAGGGAAGCGCGCTACCGCTGCGCCAATCGCCCGTTGCTCCGCGCGGAGCGCCTCGTTCGGTGAACGATCGAGGTGGATACGGGATTCGAACCCGTGTATACGGCTTTGCAGGCCGCTGCCTCGCCTCTCGGCCAATCCACCGTGTACGGGATTCGGTGTCGGCGGCCCGAGGGCCGACCAGGTGGGAGGCACCCGAGGGTGCCGTCCCGATGACGCCGGTCCGAGGACCGGTGTTCGAGCGGATGACGAGATTCGAACTCGCGACCCTCACCTTGGCAAGGTGATGCGCTACCGCTGCGCCACATCCGCATGTAGGTCGTACTGGTGTTGCCGTCTTGCGTGTCGTGCTGTCTTGCTGTCTGTCCGGCGCTTTCGCTGCCCGGCTCGACCTAGAAGAATGTATACGACAGCGGCGCCGGAATCCAAATCGAGCGGACGCCGATCCCGCCGCTCGGAGTCCGATCCGCGTCTTTCCGCGCGAAACCGGCTCGTCGCCGTCCGTTCACCCGGGCGTGGCGGGCGTCGGCGGTGCATCCGGGCCCCGCGGATCCGCTACGATCGTCTCTCGGGTCGTCCAGCACGTCCCCCTGGGCGATTGGCGCAGTTGGTAGCGCGCTTCCTTCACACGGAAGAGGTCATCGGTTCGAGTCCGGTATCGCCCACCCTCACCCCCGGTCCGTGCTCACGCACTCGGCCGGGGGTTCTCTCGTCCCGCCGCGGTCGTCCTCCGGCCTCGCAGCGCCCAGTCGAAGGAGCCGACCCGCGATGATGGGCCGCTCGCACGCCGTCTCCGGTGCGCTCGCCTGGGCCGTCGCCGCCTCCGTGCCCGCCGTCGCCGGGCCTCTCGGCCTCGCGGGTCTCCCGCTCGACCTCCGACTGGTCGGCCTCGGAGTCGCCGCCGGCTGGGCCCTGGTGCCCGACGCGGACCACGCGAGCGCGACCGTCTCCCGCTCGGCGCCGGCCGCCTCCCTGCTCACCGCGACCGCGGGCCGGATCAGCGGAGGGCACCGGCACGGGATGCACTCGCTGCTCGCGGTCGCCGTCGTCTGGTACCTGGTGCCGGTGCTCACGGCGCTGCGCTTCCCGGTGCCGGTCGTCGGTCCCGTCGCCGTGGCCGCCGTGCTCACGCTGCCCGCCCTCGCCTTCGCCGCGAAGGCCGTCCGGGCCGCCCCCTCCTGGCGCATCGCCTGGGCCGGGGCGACGGTCGTCACGGTCCTGCTCGTCGCGCTCGCCGACGGCACCTGGGCGTGGCTCCGGGTCGCCGCGACGCTGGGCTACCTCGTGCACGTGGCCGGCGACGCCCTCACGACCGGCGGGATCAACTGGCTGTGGCCGCTGCGCGTGCGCCTGCCGCGGCGCCTGCGCCGGACACCGCTGCGCCACGTCTGGACCACCGGAGGCTACGCCGCGCTGCCCGTCCTGGGCTCCTCCGGGTCCTGGCGCGAGACGGTCCTCTACTGGCTCATGTCCGCGGCGACGATCGTGCTCACCGCCTCGATGATCACGGCCGAGCTGCGGTAGCCCGGGGCGCCCTCCTCAGAAGACCTTCCCCGGGTTCATGATCCCCAGCGGGTCGAACACGGCCTTGATCCCGCGCTGGAGCGCCAGCGAGTCCTCGCCCAGCTCCTCCGCCAGCCAGCGCTGCTTGAGCAGTCCCACGCCGTGCTCGCCCGTGAGCGTGCCGCCGAGGGCCAGGGCCGTGCGGAAGAGCTCCGCGGCGGCGTCCCAGACGTCCTCCCCCACGGGTCCGTCCCCCGCGGGCAGCACGAAGTTCGGGTGGAGGTTCCCGTCCCCCGCGTGGGCGACGGTGGGGATGCTGAGCCCCGTCCGCTCCTCGATGCCGCGGATCGCCGCGAACATCGCCGGCAGCGCGGAGCGGGGCACGCAGACGTCCTCGATCAGCACGCGGCCCTCCGCCTCGAGCGCCGGGTGGAAGGCCCGGCGGACGGCCAGCAGAGCCTCACCCTCGGCCGGGTCCTCGGTCGCCTCGGCGGCGCCCCCGGAGGCGGTCACGATCTCGAGGACGCGCTGCGACTCCTCCGCCGCTCCTCCGCCGTCCGTCTGGACGAGGAGGTAGGCGGCACCGCGGTCCAGCATCGCTCCGGTGTAGCGCGAGATCGCGGCGAGCGCCGCCTCGTCCATCAGCTCCATCACCGCGGGACGGAGCCGCGCGGCGGTGATCGCGGCGGAGGCGGCGGCCGCGGCGACGACGCTCGGGAAGTACGCGCCGACCGTGACCACGCGCCCGGTCGGGATCGGGCGGAGCTTCACGGTGGCCTCCACGATGACGCCCAGCGTCCCCTCGGAGCCGGTCAGGAGCGCGGTGAGGTCGTACCCGGTGACTCCCTTCACGCTGCGGCGGCCGGTGCGGAGCAGTCGCCCGTCGGGGAGGACGACCGTCAACCCGAGCACCGCCTCCCGGGTCACGCCGTACTTGGCGCACAGCAGCCCCCCGGCGTTCGTCGAGATGTTGCCGCCGATGCTCGAGATCGCGCGGCTCGCGGGGTCGGGCGAGAACACGAGGCCGTGCGGAGCGACAGCGTCCGACAGCGCCTGATTGATGACCCCGGGCTCGACGACCGCGAGCTCGTCCTCGAGCGACACCTCGAGGATGCGGTCCATCGCGGCGGTCGAGAGGACGAGCGCTCCCTCGCTCGCCACTCCCCCGGCAGCGAGGCCCGTTCCCGCTCCGCGCGGCACGACCGGGAGCCGGTGCTCCGTCGCTATGCGCAGCGCCGCCTGCACGTCCTCGACCGAGCGGGCAGCGACGAGCGCGAGCGCGCGACCCGGTGCGGAGAAGCCCGACTTGTCGGTGTGCACGGCCTCGAACCCGGGGCCCTCGGTCAGGACCGCGTCTCCGAGCGCGTCGCGCAGCTGTCGGAGGATCTCGTGGTCGTGCATGGTTCACTCCGTGCGGTCGCGGGCGGGTCCTGCCGATCCTTCCACGGGCGCGGGGCAGGATGGCGGGATGACCGGAGAGACGCGATGGCCGCGGTGACGAGCGCGGGGATCCTGCTGCACCGCGAGGGCCCCTCCGGCACCGAGGTGTTCCTCGGGCGGATGGGCGGCCCCTTCTGGACCCGGCGCCCCCGCGCGTGGACGATCCCGAAGGGCGTGCACACGGGCGACGAGACGCCGTTGGACGCCGCGCGCCGCGAGTTCGAGGAGGAGACCGGCGCTCCTCCGCCCGTCGGGGAGCTGACCCTCCTCGGCGCGTTCCGGCAGAGCGCGGCCAAGACCGTCACGGTCTTCGCCGGGCGCGGACACGCGGACACCGCCTTCGTCGCGAGCAACACCTTCGAGCTGGAGTGGCCGCGGGGCTCCGGCGTGCTGCGCAGCTTCCCCGAGCTGGAGGACGCCCGGTGGCACCCGCTCGACGAGGCCCGCTCGCTGGTGGTGGCCGGGCAGGTCGCCGCCCTCGACGCGCTGGCCGAACTGCTGGCGGATCCGGACGGCGGGGACCGGGCCGGCACCGCCCCCTAGTCCGCGGTCGCGTAGACCCGCAGGCCCAGCGGCACGATCCGCACCACGGCCTCGTCGAATCCGTCGCGGGAGCCGTCGAAGCGCTCGGTCTCGCCGTCGTGCGCCCACTCGGGGTCGTCCCCCGCGGGTCGGCGCGCGCCGACGGTGATCTCCGGCGTCGAGAACGACTCCACCACCGGTGCCCGCCAGCCGGGCACACGGCCGACCACCGGGGTCGCCGTACGGCCGAGCAGGAGCGAGAACGCTCCCCGGGTGCGAGGAGTCCGTCCTGAGTGCAGGATGCGCACGTCGAGGTGGCCGTCGTCGAGCCGACGCCGGGCGAGCGGGGCGGCCGTGCGCGGGTGCTCCTGGTTCACCCCGACGAAGTACGACCAGACGAGCTGCGTGCGCCCGTCGCGCCGGAGCTCGAACGGATCGGTGCGCCGCACGACCGAGAGGGCCGCGATCACGGCGGCGAGCGGCTTCCCGATCCGCTTCTCGCGCTTCTCGCGGGCCGCGACGAACTCCGGGTAGACGCCGATCGAGACCGTGTTGAGCACCGTGACCGGGTCTCCCCCGTCCGCGACGACCTCGGCCACGTCGACGTCGCGGCGCTCGCCGATCGTCGCCGCGTCGAGCGCGTCCTGGACGGTGAGCAGCCCCAGCGCCTTCGCGAAGTGGTTCATGGTCCCGCCCGGCAGCACGAGCAGCGTCATCCCCTCGGCGCGGGCGAGAGCGGCACCGACCGACATGGTCCCGTCCCCGCCGTAGATCCCGAGCACCCGGGGCGGAGAGTCCCCCGAGCGCGCCTCGCGCACCACGTCGGCGAGGTCCTCCCCCTCGGTCAGCCGGTGCACGCGCGCCTTCGGGAACCGGGCTCGGACCAGCGGCTCGGGATCGGGGCGGTGCGAGTCCCGGCCCGCGCCGGGGTTGAGGACCACGAGGAGGGCGGCGCCGTCCCCCAGCGGGCTGCGGTCGACGGGGGGCCGGGTCGCGCGCTCCGAGACGGGCACGTGGCGCGGCTCGGCCGGCAGGACGGCTCGGCCGACGACCGCGACCGCCGCGCCGAGCGCCGCGCCGCCGAGGACGTCCGAGAGCCAGTGGACGCCGACGTGCAGGCGGGAGAAGACCACGGCGGCGGCGAGCGGGGCGACCGCCGCCCCCACTCGGGGCGACTCGAGCGCGACCCCGGCGGCGAAGGCAGCGGCGCTCGCCGCGTGCCCCGAGGGGAAGGACGCCGACGTCGGCACCGTCGCCAGGCGCCGGCCGACCGGGACGTCGACGAGGAGCGGCCGGTCGCCGCCGAACACGCGCTTGCCGAGCAGGTTCGCGAGCGCGCTGGCCGCGGCGAGCGAGGCGGTCCCCCGCAGAGCCTCGCGGGGACGGCCCGCCAGGAGCAGCAGGATGCCGACGCCGGCCCAGAGGACTCCGTGGTCCGCGGCCCGGGAGAGCCCCACGAGCGCCCCGTCGACGACGGGCGACGGGCGACGGGCGTTCAGCCGCCGGGCCGCACGAGCGTCCGCCCGGCGCACGACGCGCGGGACGGTGACGAGTCGGCGGAGCAGGACAGACGGGGGTCGGGTTCCGCGGAGGGCCATGCGCTCAGCGTAGGAGGAGGCGCCTCCGCGGTCCCTGGACCGGTCGACGGCGCGCTACACCTCGCCGAAGCCCGACTCGACCAGATCGCCGAGCCGGCCGACCGCCTCGTGGGCCTGCGGCCCCGACGCCGAGAGGACGACCTCGTCCCCGCGGTCGAGCCCCAGCGACATCACGCCGAGCAGGCTCGTGGCGTCCTTGCCGTTCGCGTCGATCCGGGCGTCGAAGGTGGCGGCGAGCGTGACGAAGTCGGCCGCGGGACGGGCGTGCAGGCCGTTCGGGTTGATGAGGCGGACGCGGCGCTGCACGCGCTCGTCACCGGGCGAGGCCTCCTCGGCGGGAGCAGCGAGCGTCTCGACCCGGGCCGACTCCGCGGCGGCGAGCACCTCGTCGAGCGACGCCCCCGTGCCCGCGGCGACGGCGGCCGCGACCGCCCCCTCCACCAGCGGGGCGTCGGCGATCCGGACCCGGGCGCGCGCGTCGTCGTCGAGGAACTCGACCGCGGTCTCCGCCGTCATGATCGCCGAGCCGAGGTCGCAGAGGACGACGACCCCCTCGCCGGAGTCCGCTTCCGCCAGGGCCGCCGTGATGCGGTCGAAGCTGGTGCCGATGCCGCCGTCGTCCGTCCCGCCCGCGGCGACCAGCGCGACCGAGGCCGCCATCTGCTCCGCGAGCTCGACCAGCCCCTCCGCCAGCTGCGCGCTGTGCGAGACCAGGACCAGCCCGACGCTCACGCCGCCGCCTCGGCTGCTGCGCGGAGCAGGAGAACGGTCGACACGCTGCCGGGATCTCGGTGCCCGATGGCGCGCTCGCCGAGGTAGCTGGCGCGTCCCTTGCGGGCGACCAGCGGGTCCGTCGACTCCGCTCCCTTCTGCGCCGCCTCCGCCGCCGCGGCGAGGACGTCGGCCGGAGCCGCTCCCTCCTCGGCGGCGGCCGCGGCCGCGTCGACCGCCGGCGTCCACGCGTCCACCATCGTCTTGTCGCCCACCTCGGCCTTGCCGCGGAGCACGATGCCGTCCCTCGCCGCGGCCAGGAGAGCTGCGACGTCAGCGCCCTCGAGCGCGTCCTCGCCCGCGACCGCGGCGGAGGCCTTCAGGAACGCCGTGCCGAACAGCGGGCCCGAGGCGCCGCCGACGGTGGAGATGAGCGTCGTCGCGACCAGCTTGAGCACGTCCGCCGGGAGCCCCTGCTCCGGCGCCCCGTCCAGCTTCGCGACCACGGCCTGGAAGCCGCGGTCCATGTTCTCGCCGTGGTCCCCGTCGCCGATCGCCCGGTCGAGCGTGATCAGCTCGACCCGGTGCTCCGCGATCGACTCGGCGGCGCGGCGGATCCACGCCGTCGCCCACGCCGCGTCGAGCCCGGCTCCCTGTGCGTCCTGCATGGTCGTCTCCTCCTCGTGGGCCGCTCCTGCGGCTGTCGTTCCGGTCATGGTGTGCGCGCGGGCGCTCAGCGTCCCCACCGCAGCGCCGCGGTCTGCACCGGGGAGTCCCACAGCTCGGTCAGGGCGTCGTCGAGCTTGAGGACGGTGAGCGAGAAGCCCTGCATCTCGAGCGACGTCGTGTAGTTGCCGACGAGGCTGCGTGCGACGGTGATCCCCTTCTCGGCCAGCGCCTCGGCTGCGCGGCGGTAGGCGAGGTACAGCTCGATCTGCGGCGTGCCGCCCATGCCGTTCACCAGGAGCAGCACCTCGTCCCCGGAGGAGAACGGCAGGTCCTCCAGGATCGCGCCGAGGATCCGGTCGACGATGCGGTCGGCCGGCTCCAGCGCGATCTTCTCCCGGCCGGGCTCGCCGTGGATGCCGATGCCGATCTCGATCTCGTCCTCGCCCAGCTCGAAGCTCGGCTCGCCCGCGTGCGGGACGATGCACGGCGTGAGGGCGACGCCCATCGAGCGCACGTTGGCGATCACCGTCTCGGCGATCGTCGCGACCTCGTCGAGGGAGTCGCCCCGCTCGGCCGCCGCGCCCGCGATCCGCTCGACCAGCACGGTGCCGGCCACGCCGCGGCGGCCCGCGGTGTAGAGCGAGTCCTTCACCGCGACGTCGTCGTCGACGATCACGCTGCGCACCTCGATCCCCTCGGCGCCGGCGAGGTCGGCCGCGGTCTCGAAGTTCAGGACGTCGCCCGTGTAGTTCTTCACGATGTGCAGCACACCCGCGCCGCCGTCGACGGCCTGCGTGGCCGCGACGATCGGATCGGGCGTGGGCGAGGTGAAGACGGGACCGGGGACGGCGGCGTCCAGCATCCCGAATCCGACGAAGCCCGCGTGCAGCGGCTCGTGCCCGCTGCCGCCACCGCTGACGATGCCCACCTTGCCCGAGCGGGGCGCGTCGGCCCGCACCACGAACAGGGGATCCGACACCACCCGGACCAGGTCGGCGTGCGCCAGGCCGAAGCCGGCCACCGACTCCGTGACGACGTTCTTCGGGTCGTTGATGAGCTTCTTCATCGAGGTCTCCTCCAGGATCGGGCCACCACTCGGGCGTCCCGTGACCTGCGGGCGATCCGGCGCGTGGTGGATCGCCGCCCGCACCGTCGCGGACAGCATCCCCACGTTACGCCCTGCGCTCGCGCCTACGGCAGCGGGACGACGGCGCGCTGCGTCTCGCGGACCCACTCCTCGAGCTTGGCCGTGGCGGCCCCGGAGTCGACGGCCTCCGCCGCGCGGTCCATCGACGTCCGCAGGCGCTCCAGGACGGGCGTGCGCACCAGGTCCGGGTCGCGCGCCAGGTCGAACGCCGCGAGGCCCGCGGCCGCGTTCAGAAGGACGATGTCGCGGACGGGGCCGCCGTCTCCCGCGAGCACCGAGCGCACCACGCTCGCGTTGTAGGCGGCGTCGCGGCCGCGCAGCTCGTCGATCCGCGCGCGGGGCAGGCCCAGGTCGCGCGGGTCGAGGTCGTGCTCGACCACGGAGCCGCGCGACACCTCCCAGATGTGGCTGTGACCCGTGGTCGTGAGCTCGTCGAGGCCGTCGTCCCCGCGGAACACCAGAGCCGTCGCCCCGCGCGTCCGGAACACGCCGACGACCAGCGGCACCCGGTCGAGGTGCGCCACCCCGACCGCAGAGGCCTCGGGACGCGCCGGATTGCAGAGCGGGCCGAGGAAGTTGAACACCGTCGGCACGCCCAGCTCGGCGCGCACCGGACCGGCGTGCCGGAAGCCGGGGTGGAAGAGGGACGCGAAGACGAAGGCGATCCCTGTCCGCCGGAACACCTCGGCCACCCGCTCGGGGGAGAGGGAGAGGTCGACCCCGAGTGCCGCGAGCACGTCGGAGGAGCCGGAGGAGGAGGACGCGGCCTTGTTCCCGTGCTTCACGACGGGCGTGCCGGCGGCGGCCGCGATGATCGACGCGGTGGAGGAGATGTTGACGGTCCCGAAGCGGTCCCCGCCCGTCCCGACGATGTCCAGGGCCATCGGGTCCACGTCCAGCGGCACCGCGTGGTCGAGGATCGCGTCGCGGAAGCCGACGATCTCGTCGACGGTCTCGCCCTTCGCCCGGAGGGCCACCAGCAGTCCGGCGAGCTGCGCCGGAGTCGCCGCGCCCTCCATCACCTGCTCCATGGCCCACGTCGCCTCGGAGACGCTCAGATCGGAGGACTCGAGGAGTGCGCTGAGAACGTGCGGCCAGGACAGGGTTTCCGACATGGCTCCCAGATTATGCGACGAGGATCGCCTCCCGGCTAGTGCGACTTCCCTCCCCTGCCATCGGCCATAATGGTCTGTGTGACGAGCACCTCTCTCTCCCCCACGGCCACCGCGCCCGTAGTGAACCGACCCAACCCGGTCGCGGTCGGAACGATCGTCTGGCTGGGCAGCGAGGTCATGTTCTTCGCGGGCCTCTTCGCGATCTACTTCACCCTGCGCAGCACCTCCCCCGAGCTCTGGGGCGCCGAGACCCAGATCCTCAACGTCCCCTACGCGGGCGTGAACACGGTGATCCTCGTGGCCTCGTCGTTCAGCTGCCAGTTCGGCGTGTTCGCCGCCGAGCGCCTGCAGCCGCGTGCGACGGGCCTCAGCCCGTTCAAGTGGGGCATGGTCGAGTGGTTCTTCCTCACCTACGCCCTGGGCGCGGTCTTCGTCTCCGGCCAGGTGCTCGAGTACGCGACCCTCGTCTCCGAGGGCGTCACGCTCTCCAGCAACGCCTACGGCTCCGCCTTCTACCTGACGACCGGCTTCCACGCCCTGCACGTCACCGGCGGCCTCATCGCGTTCCTCCTCGTCATCGGCCGTGGCTTCGCGGTCAAGAACTTCGGCCACAAGGAGGCGACGAGCGCCATCGTCGTCTCGTACTACTGGCACTTCGTCGACGTCGTCTGGGTCGGCCTGTTCGCCGTCATCTACTTCCTCAAGTGACGCGCCCGCCGATGCCCCACTCCACTCCCGACCCCCGCAGGAAGGACGCCTCGATGGCCTCCCCGAAGACGAAGAGCCGAGCCAAGAAGGGTCGCCGCCACCCGCTCGCCACCCTGGCCCTGATCGCCATCGGCCTCGGGCTCACCGGTGGGACCTACGCCGCGGTCGGCGTCGCGACGTCCGCCTCCGCCGAGACGTCGTCCACCAGCCAGCAGACGATCGACGAGGGCTCGAAGCTCTTCGCCGCGAACTGCGCCACCTGCCACGGCCTCGACGCCGCGGGCACCGACAACGCTCCCTCCCTCATCGGAGTGGGCGCGGCGTCGGTCGACTTCCAGGTCGGCACCGGGCGCATGCCGATGCAGATGCACGGCCCCCAGGCGCTCGAGAAGCCGGTGCAGTTCACCGACGAGCAGGTAGGCGAGCTCGCCGCCTATGTCGCGTCGCTGGCCCCCGGCCCCGCGATCCCCGAGGGCGAGGTCCTCGACGGACAGGGCGACGCGGCGAACGGCGCCGAGCTGTTCCGCATCAACTGCGCGATGTGCCACAACGTCGCCGGAGCCGGCGGCGCGCTCACGGAGGGCAAGTTCGCTCCCCCGCTGGGCGGCGTGACCGAGGCGCACATCTACGAGGCGATGGTCACCGGCCCGCAGAACATGCCGGTCTTCAACGACCTGAACATCTCGCCCGAGGACAAGCGCGACATCATCTCGTACCTCAAGTACATCGAGGCCAACCCGTCCCCGGGCGGATTCGCGCTCGGCTCCCTCGGGCCGGTCGCAGAGGGCCTGTTCCTCTGGATCTTCGGCCTCGGCGCGATCGTGGCCCTGACGGTGTGGATCACCGCCCGATCCAACTAGACGACTGCAGCGCCCTGACGGGCGCGACTGACCCACGGCACCGACTGGTGCCGACACGGCGTGAAAAGGAGAACCATGGCAGAGCACGATGAGGGTGGCACGGACCTCGCCACCTCGTCGGCCACCGGGCACGGAACGGCTCCGGCCGGCACCGCGGTCGTGACGCGGGACCGCGTCCAGGACCCGGGCCTCCCGCCGCACCGCCCCCGGATGACCGACCTCGACCCCAAGGTCGAGAAGCGTGCCGAGCGCACGGTGTACACGCTCTTCTACCTCTCCTTCGCGGGCTCGATCTTCGCGGTAGCCGCCTACATGGCGTTCCCGATCACCGAGGACGTCGCGTCGGTCCGGCTGAACACGCTGTTCATCGGCCTGGGCATGTCCCTCGCGCTCCTGGGCATCGGCATCGCCGCCGTCCATTGGGGCAAGCAGCTGATGTCGGACCACGAGGGCATCGACATCCGCCACCCCGTCCGCAGCGCGGAGCCCACCCGCGCCCGTGCGCTCGAGATCTTCGACCAGTCCGACAAGGAGTCCGGCTTCGGCCGCCGCTCCCTCGTCCGGAACAGCCTGATCGCCTCCCTCGTCGTGTTCCCCCTGCCCGCCGTGATCCTGTTCCGGGGCCTCGGCCCGCAGGACCAGAACCCCGTCGCCCTCCTCAAGACCACCCTGTGGGAAGAGGGCACGAGGCTCACCCTGGACCCGTCGGGAGCGCCGATCCTCGCATCGGACGTCACCCTCGGATCCGCCTTCCACGTCATCCCCGAGGGCCTCAACGACGCCGAGGGCAAGCTGGAGGAGAAGGCCAAGGCCGCCGTCCTCCTGATGCGCCTGAAGCCGGAGGACCTCATCGTCAGTGAGGGTCGCGAGACCTGGAACTACGATGGAATCGTCGCCTACTCCAAGATCTGCACGCACGTCGGCTGCCCTGTGGCGCTGTACGAGCAGCAGACCCACCACCTGCTGTGCCCGTGCCACCAGTCGCAATTCGACATCACGCGCGAGGCCGCCGTCATCTTCGGCCCGGCGAAGCGTCCGCTTCCGCAGCTCCCCATCACCGTCGACGCCGAGGGTTACCTGGTCGCCAGAAGCGACTTCACGGAGCCCGTCGGACCGTCCTTCTGGGAGCGATGACTCACATGTCCACCACCACCCCCTCACGCCCCTCCAGCTCCCCCGCGGAGCCCGAGGACGGCGTCATCCTCGGATCCGGCAAGTTCCAGAAGGGGTACGTCGGAGCGGCGTCGAACTACATCGACGAGCGCACGAGCATCTCCGCGGTCGTCAAGGAGTTCGGTCGCAAGATCTTCCCCGACCACTGGTCCTTCCTCCTCGGCGAGGTCGCGCTCTACAGCTTCGTCATCATCCTGCTGTCGGGCACCTTCCTTACCTTCTTCTTCCAGGCCTCGATGGTCGAGACGCACTACGAGGGCAGCTACCTGCCCCTCAAGGGCATCGAGATGTCGGCGGCGATGTCGTCCTCGCTCGACATCTCCTTCGACATCCGCGGCGGCCTGCTGATGCGGCAGATCCACCACTGGGCGGCACTGCTGTTCGTGGCCTCGATCGGCCTGCACATGCTGCGCATCTTCTTCACCGGTGCGTTCCGCAAGCCCCGCGAGCTCAACTGGGTCATCGGCTTCGTCCTCTTCATCCTCGCGATGGCCGAGGGCTTCACCGGCTACTCGCTCCCCGACGACCTGCTCTCGGGCAACGGCCTCCGCATCATCGACGGCATGGTCAAGGGCATCCCGATCGTCGGCACCTGGATCTCGTTCCTGCTCTTCGGCGGCGAGTTCCCGGGCACCGACATCGTCGGCCGCCTCTACACGCTGCACATCCTGCTGCTGCCGGCGCTGGTGCTCGCGTTCATCGCCCTGCACCTCGTGTTCGTGGTCGTCCACAAGCACACCCAGTTCCCCGGTGCGGGCAAGACCGAGCAGAACGTCGTCGGCTACCCGGTGCTGCCGGTCTACGCCGCGAAGGCCGGTGGATTCTTCTTCATCGTCTTCGGCGTCGTCGTCCTCATCGCCTCGCTGTTCACGATCAACCCGATCTGGAACTACGGCCCGTACGACCCCTCGCCCGTCTCCGCGGGAACCCAGCCCGACTGGTACATCGGCTTCGCCGACGGCGCCCTGCGCCTCGTCCCGCCGGGACTCGAGTGGGCCATCCCGGGCATCGGAACCCTGTCGTTCAACATCCTGATCCCGCTCGTCGGTCTCGGACTGTTCATCGCCGTGGTCATGCTCTACCCGTTCCTCGAGGCGTGGATCACCGGTGACAAGCGCGAGCACCACCTGCTCGATCGCCCGCGCAACGCCGCGACCCGCACCGCGATCGGCGCCGCCGGAGTCAGCTTCTACGCCGTCCTCTGGGCCGCCGCCTCGTCCGACCTCATCGCGACGCACTTCCACCTCACGATGGAGGGCGTGATCCACAGCCTGCAGTTCCTGCTCATCGCGGGTCCGTTCATCGCGTACTTCATCACCAAGCGCATCTGCCTGGCGCTACAGAAGAAGGACCGCGAGATCGCGCTGCACGGCTTCGAGTCTGGCCGCATCGTCCGCCTCCCCGGCGGCGAGTTCATCGAGGTGCACCAGCAGCTCGACGAGTACGAGCGCTGGAAGCTCGTCGGTCAGGACGAGTACGAGCCCCTGATGATCCGTCCGGACTCGCGTGGCCGCATCACCGCCCCGCAGCGCGTCCGCGCCGGCCTCTCCCGCTGGTTCTTCGAGGACCGGATCACCCCCGTCACCCAGAAGGAGCTCGAGAGCTCGCACAGCGAGCACTGATCCTCCCCCGAAGGGCCCGGACGTTCGTTCGTCCGGGCCCTTCGTCGTTCCCGCAGCGGGGCGGCGCCTGTCCTCCGGCGCGGTGGAGGTCGTCGGTGCACCGAGAGCCGGTGAGACCGGATCACAGCGCCTCGACGGCGACAAGCCGGCAGGAACGTGGGGCGATACTCCGGACCTCGAGACCTCCGCTCCTTGAATCACGAGACGCCGTCTCACCGCCGAGCTGGAGACGTCCGCCGCCATCCGATCATGGAGTGAGCCAGCCCCTCTGCGTGCTCGCAGTGTGGTCGTCCGGTGAGGTCCCCGGTCCCCGTACACGTCGAGACGCTCCGGATCGGTTCGAGGGTACCCATTCCCAGCAGGACTATCAGGACTGCCCTCCCCCCCACTCACGGTCGAACCCTCTGTGATCGGCGACGGCGACGCTCGCCGGTGAGACCGAGGATGCGACCTCCGGACATCGACGACCGTCGCTGCAGCGGCGTCTCAGGCTCCCTGGCGTCGCGCCGACCGGCACACAACCCGCTAGCCGTATCGAGGAGCTCCGAGAGCCGCAGGGGCGCGCGCGGTTCCGCCGGGGTGCGGGCTCCGCTGGGTTCGGAACGGTGTGCAGACGTCCGCAGGGCGGCGCAGGCGCCAGAACAGGCGCAGCAGCCCCAGTACAGCCGCAGGCGCAGCAGTATCCGCGATCCGTAGCGCGCCACCGCCGTCGGCACGCCCATAGGCGCACAGGAGAGCCCCCACAGGCGTAGCCCGCTCACCCGCGACCGGAGCAGGAGCCGTCGCAGCGCGGACCCGTAGGGGTGATGACGCCGGCCGACGCTCCTGCTCGGCGCCGCCCGCTGCACTCGCCTGCGAGCTTCCGCGTCGCGGGCCGTCGGGAGGTGCCCAGACGAGTTCCTCCGCGCGAGACGCCTCTGTGTCCCGCCAGCAGGACACCGAGACAGATCCCGCTCAGCTCGTCATCCCTCACTGAGCGGTCCCGGTCCTCACCGGGAGGTCCCGGCTCTCACCGGGAGGCTTGATCCGCCACCGATCGGCGAGTGACGCCCCTGCACGCAGCCGAACGGCCGAGCCGATCGGGTCCCAACCACGCGCGCTTCCTCCTGACTACACGAAAGGGCCGGGTGCACGGAGCCGAAGCCCTCGTGCACCCGGCCCTCGGCCGTGCGATGCGCCCTAGCGGGCGAAGTACCCGCGGTAGTACTCGTACACCCAGCCGGCGATGGCGACCAGGAAGAGCCCGACGGCGATGTAGGTGATCCAGAACCCCACGGCAAGGCCGAGGAATCCGAGGGCCGCGGAACCGCCCAGGATCAGGGGCCACCAGCTCCACGGGCTGAAGAAGCCCAGCTCGGGGTCTCCGTCATCGATATCCGCATCGAGGCGGTCCTCGGGGAGCTCGGCACCCTGCGCCTTGTGGACGCGGCCGACGTAGAACGCGATGAACGCGCCCAGCACGGCCGAGAGGCCGATGCCGACGGTGCCGACCCACTCCACCTGGCCCGTGTCGAGCAGCGACCACACGATGTACGTGATGTCGGCGAGGAGGAAGAAGCCCGCGAGGAGCCAGAAGAGATTGACGTTGGCGCGCATGGCCCTACTTCACCGTGCCTTCGGACTTGTCGTACGTGGGGGCGTCCGGAGCATCCTTCGCCGGACCGATTCCGACGGGGATGCCGGCCTCGGGATGGTTGAGGTCGAACGCCGGGGCCTCGCTGCGGATCCGCGGGATCGAGGTGAAGTTGTGGCGGGGCGGCGGGCACGAGGTGGCCCACTCGAGCGACCGGGAGAAGCCCCACGGGTCGTTCACCGTCACCTTGGGCGCCTTGCGGGCCGTGATGTACACGTTCAGGAAGAACGGGATCAGCGACACCGCGAGGATCATCGCTCCGACCGTCGACACCTGGTTCATCCAGGTGAAGCCGTCCTCGGGGAGGTAGCTGGCGTAGCGGCGCGGCATGCCGACGACGCCCAGCCAGTGCTGGATGAGGAAGGTGGTGTGGAAGCCGATGAACAGCAGCCAGAAGTGCCATTTGCCCAGCGTCTCGTTCAGCATCTTGCCGGTCCACTTCGGCCACCAGAAGTAGAAGCCCGAGAACATCGCGAAGACGACGGTTCCGAACACGACGTAGTGGAAGTGCGCCACCACGAAGTACGAGTCCGAGACGTGGAAGTCGAGCGGGGGCGACGCGAGGATCACGCCGGTGAGTCCACCGAAGGTGAAGGTGATCAGGAAGCCGATCGCCCAGATCATCGGGGTCTCGAAGGTCACCGATCCGCGCCACATGGTGCCGACCCAGTTGAAGATCTTCACGCCGGTCGGAACCGCGATGAGCATGGTCATCAGCGAGAAGAACGGCAGCAGGACCGATCCGGTGACGTACATGTGGTGCGCCCACACCGTCACGGAGAGGGCGGCGATCGCGATGGTCGCGTAGATCAGCGTCTTGTAGCCGAAGATCGGCTTGCGGCTGAAGACCGGGAAGACCTCGGACACGATGCCGAAGAACGGCAGCGCGATGATGTACACCTCGGGGTGGCCGAAGAACCAGAACAGGTGCTGCCAGAGCAGGACCCCGCCGTTGGCAGCATCGTAGATGTGTGCGTCGAACACGCGGTCGGCGCCGAGGGCGAACATCGCGGCGGCGAGCACCGGGAACGCGAGCAGCACGAGGATCGACGTCACCAGGATGTTCCAGGTGAAGATCGGCATGCGGAACATCGTCATGCCGGGAGCGCGCATCGTGATGATCGTCGTGATGAAGTTCACCGCGCCGAGGATCGTGCCGAAGCCCGAGAGCGCGAGGCCGAAGACCCAGAGATTGCCGCCGAGCCCTGGTGAGAACGTCGTACTCGACAGTGGCGCGTACGCGAACCAGCCGAAGGACGCCGCACCCTGCGGGGTGACGAATCCGGCGACCGCGATGAGCGAGCCGAAGCTGTAGAGCCAGTACGCGAAGGCGTTGAGGCGGGGGAACGCGACGTCGGGGGCGCCGATCTGCAGCGGCATCAGGACGTTGGCGAAGCCGGCGAAGAGCGGCGTCGCGAACATCAGCAGCATGATCGTGCCGTGCATCGTGAACAGCTGGTTGTACTGCTCGCGCGTCTCGACCACGTTCAGGCCGGGCTCGAACAGCTGGGCGCGGATGACCAGGGCCATCACGCCGGCGATGCAGAAGTAGATGAACGACGTGATCAGGTACATGTACCCGATGACCTTGTGGTCGGTCGACGTCATCCAGCGGACGAGGACGTTCGCCTTGCGCTGGACCGGCGGAGTGCCGGCGGTGCGCGTCGGGCGGGGTGCCGTGGCGGTGCTCATGCTCCCTTACTCCTCGTTCTCGCGGGCCGGCGCGCCGGTTCCGGGAAGGTTCGAATTGCGGTTGTACTCGGCGCCGAGCTGACCGGTCTGGCCCGCGTCGCGCAGCGACTGGATGTAGTCGTCGTACTCGCCCTGCGAGACGACCTTGACGTTGAAGAGCATCGCGGAGTGGTACTCGCCGCAGAGCTCGGCGCACTTGCCCGCGTAGGTCCCCTCCTTGAGAGGCGTGACGTACATGTAGTTCGTCTTGCCGGGGATCATGTCCTTCTTGTAGAGGAAGTCGACGACCCAGAAGGAGTGGATCACGTCGCGCGCGTCGAGCTGGATCTTGATCTTCTGTCCGACGGGCAGGTAGAGCGTGGGGATCTCGGACTCGACGAGCGAGCCGGCGGCGTCTCCGCCCTCCTGGTACTGGCCCTGGATGCCGGCGGAGTAGACGTCCTCGTCGACGTAGTTGAAGTCCCACGCCCACTGCTTGCCGTACACCTGGATGGTCTCGTCCGGGTCGTCGTAGGGCTGCTCGATGGCGGCCTGGTCGCGCGCGGTGAAGGCGAAGAAGCCGATCACGAGGATCAGCGGCACGATCGTGTAGAAGATCTCGATCGGCATGTTGTAGCGCAGCTGGACCGGCAGGCCGGTCTGCCCCTTGCGACGGCGGTAGACGACCACCGCCCAGATGGTGAGACCCCACGTGACGACGCCGACGGCGAGCAGGACGATCCAGGAGGTGACCCAGAGTCCGATGACGCGGTCGACGTGGTTCGTCGTGCCGGGTTCGGTGGGGAGCCAGCCCTGGAGCTGCTCTTGCGTGCAGCCCGCGAGGACGAGGGCGAGGGCTCCTGCGACGGGGGCAGCGACCCATCTGCGGATTCGGCGATTGAAGCGCACCGGTGACCTTTCGGAAGACTGGGGACCAGTTCACACGAAACTGTATTAGACCGGCTCCAGCCTACCCTTCCGCTCCGGCGGCCCGGTGCACGACGACCCGCTCTTGACGTCCCGGTCGAGTGGTGCAGTCATGACGAACGGCGCCCGACGGGCCACCGGAGTGGACTGTCGGACGCCGTTCGGAGGCGCTGCGGCCCGGGGCCGCGCGGCGTCAGTGGAAGCTGTCGCCGCAGGCGCAGCTGCCGCCCGCGTTGGGGTTGTCGATGGTGAAGCCCTGCTTCTGGATGGTGTCCTCGAAGTCGATCGAGGCGCCGTCGAGGTAGGGGACGCTCATCTTGTCGACGACGAGGCCGACGCCCTCGAACTCCACCGCGGCGTCGCCGTCGAGGGTGCGCTCGTCGAAGTAGAGCTGGTAGATGAGGCCGGAGCAGCCGCCGGGCTGCACCGCGACGCGCAGGCGCAGGTCGTCGCGGCCCTCCTGCTCGAGCAGGCTCTTGACCTTGGCGGCGGCGGTCGGGGTCATCGAGACGCCGTGGGCCGCGCTGGGCGGGGTGGCGAGGGGGGTCGCCGTCTGGTCGGTCAGTGTGTCTGACATGTCACTCCTCAGGGGACGGGCGGAACGGTCGTCGTGCCTTCCGGGATTCTACGGCTGCAACCCGGGTGGTCACCCGGGTATTCCACGACCGGTGGTCAGTCGCGGTGAGCGGCGGCGCGGAGCAGGAACAGCGCCTCGGTCTGCGCGGCGCGCTTGAAGACGCCCAGGTGCAGCGACTCGTTGGGGCTGTGCGCGCGCGAGTCGGGGTCCTCGACACCGGTGACGAGGATCTGCGCCTCGGGGAACTCGCGCACGAGGTCGGCGATGAACGGGATGCTCCCGCCGATCCCGGTCTCGAGAGGCTCGCGTCCCCAGGCGTCCGCCATCGCGCCCTTCACCAGGTCCACGGCCCAGCCGGTCGCGTCGACCAGGAACGGACTGCCGGTGTCGACGTCCTCGATCGCGAGGTGGGCGCCGAACGGGGAGTTCGCCCGGAGGTGGCTCTCGATGGCGGCGAACGCCTCCTCCGCGTCCTGGCCGGGGGCGATGCGGGCGCTGATCTTCACGCGCACGGACGGGACGAGGGTGTTGGAGGCGTCGACGACGCTGGGCGCGTCGATCCCGGTGACCGTGACGGCCGGCTTCGACCACAGGCGCGAGAGGATCGCGCCGGTGCCGATCGGCGAGACCCCGTCGAGCAGCCCGGAGTCGCGGCGGAGGTCCTCCTCGGTCGTCTCGGGCACCGCTCCGTCGTGCTCGGTGAGGCCGGCGACGGCGACCGAGCCGTCCTCGTTCCAGAGCGTCGCGAGCAGGCGGACCGCCGCGAGCATCGCGTCCGGGACCGCTCCGCCGAGCATGCCCGAGTGCGAGGCGTGCGCGAGAGTGCTGACGGTGAGGGTGAAGGTGACGTTGCCGCGCAGGCCCACCGTCAGCGCGGGGGTGTCGACGTCCCAGTTGTCGCTGTCGGCGACGATGATCGCATCCGCGCGGAGGGCGTCGTGGTGCTCGCGGAGGAAGGTGGGGAACGAGCGCGACCCGAACTCCTCCTCCCCCTCGATGAAGAGGACGAGCCCGAGGTCGTGGTCCTCGCCCGCGACCTCGCGGAGTGCGCGCACCGCGGCGAGGTGGGACACGACTCCCGCCTTGTCGTCGGCGGCACCGCGCCCGTACAGGCGGTCGCCGCGCACGGTCGGCTCGAACGGAGGCGTCTCCCACGCCGACTCGGCGCCCTGCGGCTGAACGTCGTGGTGGGCGTAGAGGAGGACGGTCGGCGCTCCGTTGCGGGCGGCGCGGGTGGCCAGGACGGCAGGCTGGCCGAGCACGTCGGTGCCGTCGATCGTGGCGCTGTGGATCGCGACGTCGTCGAAGACGCCCGTCTCGCGCGCGAGCTCGGCGATGGCCTCGGCGCTGGCGGCCACGCGGGTGGCGTCGAAGCCGTCCCACGAGACGGACGGGATCCGCACGAGCTGCCCGAGCTGGGCGAGCGAGCGCGGCAGATCGTCGCGGACGGCGGCGAGGACGGCCTCCTCGTCGGAGGAGAGTGCGGGCGGAGTCGGAGCGTCGTGAGCCATGGAGGTAATCTTAAGAGACCCCCGATTCCAAGGACGTTCCCCGTGGCCAAGCACCCGATCGCAACCGACACGCCCGACGACGCCGGCTCGCCCGGCTCCGGGAAGGGCCGGCCGACGCCGACCCGGCGCGAGCAGGAGCTGGCCCGCAAGCGTCCGCTGGTCGTCACCGACCGCAAGCAGGCCGCCCGCGACGCCCGCGAGAAGGCCGCCGTGTCACGCGAGCAGGCCCGCATCGGCCTGGCCGCCGGTGACCAGCGCTACCTGCCGCTGCGCGACAAGGGTCCTCAGCGCAAGTTCGTGCGCGACTGGGTCGACGCACGCTTCAGCCTCGGCGAGTTCCTCATCCCGGTGATGGTCGTCGTCCTGCTGCTGAGCTTCTTCCCGCAGCCGGAGCTGCAGTACGCGACGCTCGTCATCCTCTGGGTGTTCTTCCTCCTCGCGGTGATCGACTGCATCCTCCTCGGCATGCGGATGCGCCGGAAGCTCGCCGAGCGCTACGGCGCCGACAAGGTCGAGAAGGGCATCCGCTGGTACGCCGCGATGCGCGCCCTCCAGCTGCGCGTCATGCGACTGCCGAAGCCCCAGGTCAAGCGCCGCGCCTTCCCCGAGTAGTCGGACGGCGGACCACGAAGGGCCCCCGGAGCCGCGCGAGGCGCGACCGCAGGGGCCCTTCGTGGTCCGCCGTCCGACTACTCGGGGAAGGCGCGGCGCTTGACCTGGGG
>NZ_PSUU01000054.1:0-21351 GCF_002932015.1 Rathayibacter sp. AY1H3 | reverse complement strand
GGCCCCGCCCTCGTCGCGAAAGCCCTCCGCCGTGTCCGCTCCCGCCCTGCCGGGTGGGCGGGGAGGCGGGAGGTGCCACCGGGCCGGAGAGCTCCGGGCAGCCTTGAAGGCTATACCCGGGCTATGTGCTCCGTCCAGCGGCCGCCGCGATCCGGCGGTTCCCCCCGCCTCCGCCGTCAGCGGACGCGGACCGAGAGGCAGGTGACGCAGCCCTCGAGCTTCTCGAACTCCGAGACGTCCACGGTGAGGACGCGGTAGCCCAGGCTCCGCAGCAGCTCGGCGCTCCGGGGAGCGGAGGCGGCCATCAGGAGGGTGTCGTCGTCGAGGACGACCACGTGGGCGCCCGGCTCCTCGGGCATCGGCAGAAAGGAGGGGAACAGGCGCGGCTCGTCGACGACCGGCTCCCAGCCGATGACCGTGCCGTCGGGCAGCGCGGTCACGGCACTCTTGAGGTGCAGCACCTTCGTCAGCGGGACCGCGACGACGTCGTACCCGCGGGGCCGGAGGATCGCGCGCAGCTGGGCGACCCCCGCGGCGTCGGTCCGGCCTCCGCGGCCGACGTAGACCGTCGATCCCACCTTGAGGACGTCGCCGCCGTCGAGCGTGCCCGGCTCCTCGATGCGGTCGACCGTCAGGCCGAGGGCGCGGACGGCCTCCTCGGCGCCTGCCGTCTCTCCGCGGCGGGACTCCGCTCCGGACCGGGCGATCACGGCGTGGTCACCGAAGACGACGACCGCGTCCTCGAGGAAGACGGAGTCGGCGAGTCCGGGCGCCGGTGCGGCCTCGACCGTCTCCCAGCCGGCCCGCTCGAGCAGGTCGACGTACGCCTCCCACTGCTGCTGGGCGCGCTGCTGGTCGACGGGGACGCGCTCGAGGTGGGTGAGCTCGCCCGCCGAGAGGTCGGCGGCCGGGGCCCGGACGATCGCGATGCGGCGGTCGGTGACGACGGCGGCCGCAGCGCCCGTGGTGCGGAGGCGATTCCAGAGCGTGTGGCCGACGCTCGCTGCCGAGACGGTGAACGCGAGCAGGAAGACGAGGTTGAGTCCGGCGAAGGTCTGGAAGATGGAGGCCCAGACGGCGCCCGTGACGGCCTCGCCGGTGGCGCTGGCTTGGACTAGCGTGCCGAACACGGCTCCGACCACGCCCGCGACGAGTCCCGCGAGGGCGGCGCTCCAGGTGCGTCCGAGCGTCCCCGCGACGGCGAGGACGAGGACGACCACGAAGCCGAGCACGCTCGAGAGCAGGAAGTAGGCGTTGACCTGCGGGATGGAGCCGGGCTGCAGCTGGTTGCCGATGAAGAAGGCCAGCAGGTTGGCGAGGTGCGCCACGAGCGCGGTCGCCGCGGCGGCGAGCAGCGCGACGAGGATCCGGCGGCCCGTCCCGGGCGCGCGGTCCCGGTTCGGGGCGGTGGTGGTCGCTGCGGTCGGGGTGTCGGGAGTGGACGCGGGCGTCGAGTCGGAAGGCACCCGGCGACCCTACGCGCCCCCGCCCGCGCCTCGCCTGTCGATCCCCTAGCAGCCCCCTAAGAGCCGCCCACCGCAAAGCAGAGCACTTTCAGCGGGAATCGCGTGCCAAGCGATTCACGCGGTCGGCGACGCTACCCGCTCTACGGAACGCACCCCGTCGCGAAGCCGACCGCGCCCCGCCGCGCAGGGAGCGGCGGGGAAGACGAACACGCCGAGGCAGAGCCGACTCAGCGGGAATCGCGTGCCAAGCGATTCACGCGGTCGGCGACGCACCCCGCTCCACGGAACGCACCCCGTCGCGAAGCCGACCGCGCCCCGCCGCGCAGGGAGCGGCGGGGAAGACGAGCACCGCAAGGCAGAGCCGGTTCAGCGGGAATCGCGTGCCAAGCGATTCCCGCGACCGGCGACGCACCCCGCTCCACGGAACGCACCCCGTCGCCGAGCCGACCGCGCCCCGCCGCGCAAGGAGCGGCGGGGAAGACAAGCACCTGAGTGACGGGCGCGGAGCGCCCGTCACTCAGTGGAAGAAGTGCCGCTCCCCCGTCGTGTACATCGTGACGCCGGCGCGGGCGGCCGCGTCGATGACCTCGGCGTCGCGGACGGACCCGCCGGGCTGGACGACGGCCTTCACGCCGGCGGCGAGGAGCACCTCGAGGCCGTCAGCGAAGGGGAAGAACGCGTCGGAGGCCGCGACGGAGCCGGCGGCGCGGTCGCCAGCGCGGGTGACGGCGAGGTGGCAGGAGTCGACGCGGTTGACCTGGCCCATGCCGACGCCGACGGAGGCGCCGCCCTTGGCGAGGAGGATCGCGTTCGACTTGACGGCGCGGCAGGCCTTCCACGCGAACTCGAGGTCGAGCATCGTGTCGGCGTCGGCGGGCTCGCCGGCGACGAGCTGCCAGCCGGAGCTGACCTCGCCGGGGCCGCCGATGAAGCGGTCCGGCTCCTGCAGCAGCAGGCCGCCGGAGATCTGCTTGAACTCGCGCTCGACGGGGGCGTAGAAGGCGGGGAGCTGCAGCAGGCGCAGGTTCTTCTTGGTCTTCAGCACCTCGAGCGCCTCGGGCTCGAAGCCGGGGGCGACGAGCACCTCGGTGAAGATCTCCTTCACCGTCTCGGCCATGGCGAGGGTGACGGGCCGGTTCGCGGCGATGACGCCGCCGAAGGCCGACACCGGGTCGCACTCGTGGGCGCGGCGGTGGGCGGAGGCGATGGGGTCGATCGCCTTCGAGCTCGCGATCGCGATGCCGCACGGGTTCGCGTGCTTGATGATCGCGACGGCGGGCAGTACGAAGTCGTACGCCGCGCGGACGGCCGCGTCGGCGTCGACGTAGTTGTTGTAGGACATCTCCTTGCCGTGCAGCTGCGTCGCCTGCGCGATGCCGGTGCCGTCGGGCGAGACGTAGAGGGCCGCCTTCTGGTGCGAGTTCTCGCCGTAGCGGAGGACCTGCTGCAGGGTCCCGCGGATCTCGACCGAGCCCTCGACGCCCTCGGCCGCCTCCTGCCCGGCGAACCAGGCGGCGACGGCGGAGTCGTAGGAGGCGGTGTGCGCGAAGGCGCGGGCCGCCAGGGTGCGGCGCGCGGCGAGCGTCGTGCCGCCGTCGGCGAGGGCGGTCGCGATCCCGGAGTAGTCGGCCGGATCGACGACGATCGCGACGTTCGCGTGGTTCTTCGCGGAGGCGCGGACGAGGGCCGGGCCCCCGATGTCGATGTTCTCGACCACGGTCGCCGCGTCGGCGCCGCCGGCAACGGTCTCGCGGAACGGGTACAGGTTCACCACGACCAGCTCGAACGCGGCGATGTCGAGCTGCTCCAGCTGCTCGCGGTGCGAGGCGAGCCTCAGGTCGGCGAGGATGCCCGCGTGCACGGCCGGGTGCAGCGTCTTCACGCGGCCGTCGAGCGACTCCGGGAACCCGGTGACGGCCGAGACGTCGGTGACCTCGTGGCCGGCGCCGCGGAGGGTCGCTGCGGTCGAGCCGGTGGAGACGAGCTCGACGCCGGCCGCGGCGAGCGCCGCTCCGAGCTCGAGCAGGCCGGTCTTGTCGCTGACCGAGATCAGCGCCCGGCGGACGGGGACCCGGTCGCGGTCGTCGTAGCTGCTGGGGTCGTGGGCGGTGATGCTCATGCGCGGGCGAGCTCCTCGAGGTCGACGGTTCCGTGGGCGATGTCGAGCACCGTCTGCACCAGCAGGCGACGCTCGATGGTCTTGATGCGCTCGTGCAGCGCGTCCTCGCTCTCGCCGGGGAGCACGGCGAGGCTCTCCTGGGCGATGACGGGTCCCGTGTCGACGCCGGTGTCGATCACGTGCACGGTGACGCCGGTCTCGGTCGCGCCGGCGGCGAGGGCGTCGCGGACGGCGTGGGCGCCGGGGAAGAGGGGCAGCAGGGCGGGATGCGTGTTGATCATCCGCGGGCTGAGCGCGTCCACCACCACGGGCGGCAGGATGCGCATGAAGCCCGCGCAGACGACGAGGTCGGGCTCCCACTCCCGGATGCGCCCGAGCAGGGCGGCGCCCCACTCGTCGCGGGAGGAGAAGTCGCGCGGCGCGACCGTGAAGGCGGGGACTCCGCGCTCCTCGGCGTGGCGGAAGCCCTCGGCGTCGGTGTCGCTGCCGACCGCGACGATGCGGGCGGGGAAGCCCTCGTCGCCGGTGGCGTCCAGCAGGGCGCGGAGGTTCGATCCGCCGCCGGAGAGGAGCACGACCAACTTCAGCACTGCGCAAGTCTAGGGGGACGCCTCCGCCGGCGTCAGCCGCGTCGGCTGCGGCCCGCGGCGAGGCCCAGGCCCGCGGCCAGCGCGAGCTCGAGGGCGGCGACCGCCCCGACGACGAGCGGGTCCGGGCCCACCTGGGCGAGCCGCCCGGGCCCGGCGGCGCCCGCCGAGAACCAGGCGAGGAGCCCGAGCAGCAGGCCGCCGACCACGCCGATCCCGCCGGCCGCGGCCGCGCCCCAGCGCAGAAGCGAGCGTCCGTCGAGCGCCTCGATCACGCCGCGCCGCAGCCGCCATCCCGCGGCGAACCCGGCGAGCAGCGGCACGAGCAGCCCGAGGAATCCGAAGGCCGAGTCCCCTGCGGGCAGTGCGGCGAGGACCGGGATCGACGGGATCGGTCCGAGCAGCGTCCCGGCCGCGCTCACGGAGGAGCCGGTGCCGAGGGCGAAGCCCGGGCCGATCAGCCAGCTCGCCGCCCAGATCACCAGGTTCGGGAGGAACGCCAGCTGCCCGAGAGTGAGGGCCAGGCCGCCGAGCGCCTCGGCGCCGAGGCTCTCGTAGAGCGCGACGACCGAGGTGTAGTGCACGACCAGCAGCACGGCGACGAGCACCGCCGCGACTCCGACCACGCCGGCCGCGGCGAGCGCTCCCCCGCGCAGCGACGCGAGGACGAGCCCGGGCCCCGGCGCGGGGACGCGGTCGAGCGCGGAGGCGGCCAGCTCGCCGAGGGGGTCGGCCTCGTCGCTGCGGGCGGAGTGGAGCGCTGCTCCGACGAGCACCCCCAGCGCGAAGACGAGCGGCGGCAGCAGCGTCCCCTGCAGGGGATCGACGGTGGCGGCCGGGTCCGCGGATCCGAGCGAGACCAGGAGCGCGATCGCCAGGTAGGTCGCGATCGCGACGAGGACGCCGATGGCCCGGAACGGCGACTCCTGGGCGCGGCGGCCAGTGCGCGCGCCGAGCAGCACGGTGAGGAGTGCGAAGGCCAGCGGAGCGATCGTCACCGGGAAGGCGTCCGCGCCTCCGGGCAGCGCGACGGCGAGGGCGGAGTCGGGGGCCAGCGCCGCCTGCAGGTCGGCCCCGTGGCCGAGCAGCCAGGCGTCGGCGGCGACCCGCCAGAACACGCCGAAGTCGACCGTCGTGTCGTACTGCACGGCCCAGAGGACGGTCAGCGGGACGAGCGGGATCGCGATCCCGATCAGCGCCGACAGCGCGGCGTCGAAGGCGGCGAGGAGGGCGACGGTGATCCGGTTCATGGGCCTGACGAGCCTAGCGGCGGCGCGCTCGGAGGCGGGTCAGGGGCGCGCCGCCCGGCCCTCTAGTGTCGGAGCCATGACGGGGACCTCGGACGCACGGACGGAGCGCGGCCTGGACCGCCTCGTGAACTTCTCCGACGCCGTCGTCGCCATCGCCATCACGTTCCTCGTCCTCCCCCTGGTCGACGTGGTCGAGGAGGGCCGCGCGGCCGATCTGGGGTCCCTCCTCACCGGTCACTACGGCACCCTCTCCGCCTTCTTCATCACGTTCGCCGTGATCGGACGGCTCTGAGCGGTCCACCACTCCGTCTTCGAGGGCGTGGCCCGGTACTCGCCCGCGCTCGTCGTCGCGAACTTCGTCTGGCTGGCCGCGGTCGTCCTGCTCCCCTTCGCGGCGAACCTGATCTCGAACGTGCTCGACACCGACGGCAGCGTCATCGCGCTCTACATCGGCACGATGATCGCGGCGAGCGCGGCGACCCTCGCGATGCAGCTCATCGTGCGCCGCGATCCGGATCTCCTGGCCCCGGGGGCGGAGCCGCGGCGCTCCCTCTCAGGTCGCTGATCGTGATCGGCGTCCTCCTCGCGGCCCTCGTGCTCGCCGTCGCGGTGCCGGCCGTCAACATGTTCGCGCTCCTGCTGCTCCTGCTCTCGGGTCCGATCGAGCGCCTGGTGCACCGCGGGCGCCCCGGGGGACGCGCGGCCCACCGCCGGACGGAGCGCGGGCTCGACCGGCTCGTCAACTTCTCGGACGCGACCGCCGCCATCGCCATCACCGTCCTCGTCCTGCCGCTGGTGCAGCTGGCTCCCGAGGTCGCCCGGGAGGGCGGCGGAGTCCCGGCGCTGCTCGCGGAGCACCTGGACTCGGTCCTCGCCTTCGCGCTCTCCTTCGCGGTCATCGCCGTCTTCTGGATCCCCCACCACCGCGTCTTCGAGATCGCCGGGGACTACGACGGCGCCCTGGTATGGCTGGACCTGCTCTGGCTGGCCGCGCTGGCGTTCTTCCCGTTCTCGACGAGCGCGCTGGCGCTGTTCCCGGACTCCCGGGCGACGATCGGGCTCTACATCGGCACGATGGCCGCGATGAGCGGGGCGCTGGTCCTGATCGAGCTGCGCCTCTCCCGGCACCCGGAGCTCAGGCGGCCCGGCGCAGGGCCCCTGCCGCTCGCGCCCGCCCTGCTGCCCTTCGCGCTGCTCCTCGTCGCACTGGCGCTGGCGCTGCTGGTCCCGTCGGTCGGGCTCTGGTGGCTGCTCCTGCTCCTGCTGCAGCGGCCCGTCCGGGCACTGCTCGCGCGGCGCTGATCCTCAGGCGCCGGGCGTCCAGCCCAGCTGCGGGGCGATGCGCTCGGCGACGGCGCGCAGGATGCGCCGGTGCGACTCCACCCCGCCGACCGCCGGGAGCGTCACCGTGAGCGCGTCCGCCTCCGCGAGCGCCGGATCCGCGGCGAGCGATGCGACGATCCGCTCCGGGCTCCCGACATGGAGGGGGCTGAAGCGCATCGGCGCGGCGATGATCGACCGGTCGGCCGTGCGGGGGCGGCCCTCGTCGTCCATCCGCGCGAGGTAGCCCTCGATGAAGGGGCGGTGCGCCTCCTCGTCGGCGGCGTCGAGCAGCGGCAGCACGATCCGGCCCGCCGTCACCCTCGACGTGCGCCCCGGGTGCGCGGCGGTGAAGGCCTCGCGGTAGGCGCGGATCTGCACCGCCTGCTGCTCGGCGAACGGCAGGCCCGTCTCCTCGGTGTTGAGCGTGGACACCTGCAGGTGCATGCCCTGCTCGCCTGCCCGGACCGCGGAGGACACCGTTCCCGCCCCGTACCAGAGCCGGTCGGCGAGGCCGGGCGCGTGCGGCTGCTGAACCAGCGGAGCGCCGACCGGGACCGACATCAGGGCCGACTCCGCGACGCCGAGCACGGCGCCCGAGAGCGCCTCGCGGAGTCGCGCGATGCGCTCCTGCGCCTCCTCGCGGAAGTCGCGCTCGGCCTGCCCGAACACCCCGTCGAAGACGGAGGAGAGATGCGCGAAGCCGCTGCTGACGCCGAGGTCGAGGCGTCCGCCCGAGAGCAGGTCCACGGTCGCGGCGTCCTCGGCGAGGCGCACGGGCGACTCGTAGCGGGCGCCGATGACCGCGGTCCCGAGGCGGAGGCGGCGGGTCCGCTGGGAGGCGGCCGCGAAGAAGGTCATCGGAGACGCGAGGTAGCGCTCGAAGTGCCGCACGCGGACCCAGCCGGTGCCGTAGCCGAGATCCTCGGCGAGCTCGAGCAGGGCCAGCCCGTCCTCGAGGCTCCGCGCGGCGTCGCCGGGCTGCTCGGGGCCCTCCGGGTACGGCACGAAGGTCAGCAGGTCGAGTCCGAGGCGGCGGGTCACGCTGCGACGCTACTCCGGCCGGACCCGCCCCGACGACGGAACGGACGGCGCCGCCCGCCGGAGCAGGGGCACCGTCCGTTCCGACGGTGGTGCGGGGAGGACGGGCGCTAGAGCGCCGCGTAGACCTCGCGGAGCAGGGCGGCCGTCTCGGAGGGCGTCTTGCCGACCTTCACGCCCGCGGCCTCGAGGGCCTCCTTCTTGGCCTGCGCGGTGCCGGCCGAGCCGGAGACGATGGCGCCGGCGTGGCCCATCGTCTTGCCCTCGGGGGCGGTGAAGCCCGCGACGTAGCCGACGACGGGCTTCGTGACGTTCGCCTTGATGAAGTCCGCGGCGCGCTCCTCGGCGTCGCCGCCGATCTCGCCGATCATCACGATCGCCTTCGTCTCGGGGTCGGCCTCGAACGCGGCGAGCGCGTCGATGTGCGTCGTGCCGATGATCGGGTCGCCGCCGATGCCGATGGCGGTCGAGAAGCCGAGGTCGCGCAGCTCGTACATCATCTGGTAGGTCAGGGTGCCCGACTTCGAGACGAGGCCGATCGGGCCCTTGCCGGTGATCGTCGCGGGGGTGATGCCCACGAGCGACTCGCCCGGCGTGATGATGCCGGGGCAGTTGGGGCCGATGATCCGCGTCTTGTTCCCCTTCTCCTGCGCGTACGCCCAGAACTCCGCGGAGTCCTGCACCGGTATGCCCTCGGTGATGACGACGAGGAGGCCGATCTCGGCGTCGATCGCCTCGATGACGGCGTCCTTCGAGAAGGCGGGCGGCACGAACGCGATGGAGACGTCGGCGCCGGTGGCCTCCATCGCCTCCTTCACGGTGCCGAAGACGGGGAGCTCGACGTCGCCGTGGGTGACGGTCGTGCCGGCCTTGCGGGCGTTGACGCCGCCGACCACGTTCGTGCCGGCCTTGAGCATCAGCGCGGTGTGCTTGGTGCCCTCGCCGCCGGTGATGCCCTGGACGATGACCTTGGAGTCCTTGGTGAGGAAGATCGACATGCTTGTTCTCTGATTCCTTGAGTCGTCGGGTCCGTTACGCGGCGGCGAGTTCGGCGGCCTTGTCGGCGCCCTCGTCCATGGTCGCGGCGAGCGTGATGAGCGGGTTGGCGGCGGCCTGGAGGATCGCGCGGCCCTCCTCGACCTTGTTGCCGTCGAGGCGGACGACGAGCGGCTTCGTGGCCGAGTCGCCGAGGATCTCGAGCGCCTGGAGGATGCCGTTGGCGACCGCGTCGCACGCGGTGATGCCGCCGAAGACGTTGACGAAGACGCTCTTGACCTGCTCGTCGCCGAGGATCACGTCGAGGCCGTTCGCCATCACTTGGGCGGAGGCTCCGCCGCCAATGTCGAGGAAGTTGGCCGGCTTCACGCCGTTGTGCCTCTCTCCGGCGTAGGCGACGACGTCGAGCGTCGACATGACCAGGCCCGCGCCGTTGCCGATGATGCCGACCTCGCCGTCGAGCTTCACGTAGTTGAGGTCGTTCTCCTTGGCCTTCGCCTCGAGCGGGTCGGCGGCGTCCTTGTCCTCGAGCGCGGCGTGGTCCGCGTGGCGGAAGCCGGCGTTCTCGTCGAGCGAGACCTTGCCGTCGAGCGCGACGATGTCGCCCTCCTCGGTGAGCACGAGCGGGTTCACCTCGACGAGCGTGGCGTCCTCGCCGGTGTAGACGTCGTAGAGCTTCACCAGGACGGGCGCGACCTTGGCGATCAGCTCCTCCGGGAACTTCGCCGCGCGGGCGATCTCCTCGGCCTTGGCCTGGTCGATGCCCTGGCCGGGGACGACCTCGACGCGCGCGAGGGCGTCGGGGCGCTCGACGGCGAGCTGCTCGATCTCCATGCCGCCCTCGTAGGAGGTGAGCGAGAGGTAGGAGCGGTTGGCCCGGTCCAGCAGCACCGAGAAGTAGAACTCGCGGTCGATGCGCGCACCGCCGGCGACCATGACGCGCTTGACGACGTGGCCCTTGATATCGAGGCCGAGGATCGACTGCGCCGCGGCGAACGCGTCCTCGGGGGTCTTCGCGACCTTCACGCCGCCCGCCTTGCCGCGGCCGCCGATCTTGACCTGCGCCTTGACGACGGTGACGCCGCCCAGCTTCTCCGCCGCGGCGCGCACCTCCTCCGGCGTGTCGGCGACGATGCCCGGGAGCACGGGGACGCCGTACTTCTCGAACAGATCACGGGCCTGGTATTCGAAGAGATCCACGCTGCATTCCCATTCCGCGCCGAGCGCGCTTGCGTTTCGAGTTCGAGGTGGCCCGGACGACGCCGGAGTCTCGGCACTGTCCCTGGGCCGCGCCGAGTCTACTCCGCACCCGCCGGGGGCTTCCCGTGCGGTCGCTCCGCGCCCGCCGGACGCCCGCCGGGGGCACCGGCTCCTCCTCCGCCGGCCGCTCCCGCGTAGCGTGGAGCCATGTCGTCGGCCTCCCGCACCCCGGACGTCTTCCGCGAGGGCGTGTTCCTGCTGGCGGGCGCGCGCGCGATCCTCCTCCAGATCGCGCACCCGGCGGTCGGGCAGGGCGTCGCCGACCACTCCGACTTCGTGCACCGGGCCGTGAACCGCCTGCACGGGACGCTCTCCTACCTCTACGTCCTGCACTACGGCACTCCCGAGGACGTGCGCGCCGTCCGCCGCCGCGTGAACAGGGCGCACGTGCCCGTGCGCGGCCCCGGCTACACGGCCTTCGACCCGGAGCTGCAGCGCTGGGTCGCGGCGACGCTCACCCAGTCGATGCTGCAGCTCTACGAGGGCGCCTTCGGTGCGCTGAGCAAGGAGGAGGCGGACGACATCGTGCGCCGCTCCGTCGTCGTCGGCGCGGCCCTGCAGATGCCCGCGGACCTCTGGCCCGACTCCCGCACCGCGTTCGACGCCTACTGGGAGCGGGAGCTGGAGCGCCTCGAGGTCACGCCCGCGGCCCGCCGGGTCGCCCACGACCTGCTGGGCCCGAGCATCGCCGCCTGGTACCTGCGCCCGCTCGGCCCCTACCTCCGCCTGATCACCGCCGGTCTGCTCCCGGCGGCGCTCCGCGAGCCCTTCGGCTTCCACTGGACCGCACGGCAGGAGGCGCGGTTCGAGCGGGCGCTCTCGCGCACCTTCGCCGTCTACCGCCTGCTTCCCGCGATCGTGAGGACGGCGCCCAGCCGCTACTACCTCGCCCGGGTCCGACGCGACGCTCAGAAGCCGGCCACGACCTCCCAGCCCGCGTAGGCGGCGAGCTCCAGCCCGAGCGCCTGCGCGGCCGCACGCGCCTCGTCGATCCCGCGCTCGTCGCGCACGTCGACGGTGACCGGCACGCTGTCGCCGAACCCCGCGATCTCGACCCGCGCGCTCGTCGGACCGCTGTAGAGCGGGACGTGCGCGTCCGCGGTCCGCGCGCCGACCACTCGCGAGCCGGTCGCCTCTGCGATCACCGCGAGGGCGAACGGAGCCGTCACCACCGCATCCGTGTAGAGCGTCGCCTCGCCGCGCATCGCGCCTCCCGTCGTCCGACCCGCGGGACCGGGCCGCAGCAGTCCGACTGTAGGCAGCCGCCCGCGCCTCCCGCACCCCCTTCCGCTCGGCGCCGGGATGCGCACTCCCCGCCCGTCCGTGCTGAACATCCGATGCGGATCGCTCGACGCGGCCTCTCGGCGGATCTACGGTGAAGCACCCGGCATCCGCCGCGGCGGTCAACGACGACTGGAGCCCTGATGAGCATCACCGAACCCCGCACGGCCGAGGCCCCCGCCGCTCCCCCGCCCGCCGCCGGCTTCGGCACCCTCTCCGTCGCGGCCATCCTGGCGGAGGCGGCGCGGCGCACCCCTGACACGATCGCCATCCGCGTCGGCGAGCAGGCCGTCGACTACGCGACCCTCTGGCGGCAGACCCGTGCCTACGCCGGAGCCCTGCGCGCCCAGGGGATCGGACCGGGCGACCGCGTGGCCCTGCTCGTCCCGAACGTCCCCGACTTCCCCCGCGGCTACTTCGCCGTCCTCGCGCTCGGCGCCGTGGTGGTCCCCGTGCACGCCCTGCTCAAGCACGACGAGATCGCCTACGTCCTGCGCGACTCCGGAGCCGTCGCGCTCGTGTGCGCCGCTCCGCTGCTCGCCGAGGGGGCCGCCGGAGCGGACCTCGCCGACGTTCCCGTGCTGAGCGTGATGGTGCCCGACGGCACCGCCTCGCCCCTCCCGCGCCTGGAGGACCTCGCCGCGGAGGCGACCCCGATCGACCGCTACGTGCCCCGCTCCCCCTCCGACACGGCGACGATCCTCTACACCAGCGGCACCACCGGCCGCCCGAAGGGGGCGGAGGGGACGCACTTCGCGATCGTCTCGCAGTCGGACGTGCTGCTGATGAACACGTTCGACCTGCACCGCGGCGACGTGGTGCTCGGGGCGCTGCCGCTCTTCCACACCTTCGGGCAGGTCTGCGCGATGAACACGGCCTTCCGCACCGCCGCGACGGTCGTCCTGGTGCCGAAGTTCGACGGCGACGCCGCGCTCGAGGCGATGATCGCCCACGGCTGCACGGTCTTCGAGGGCGTGCCCACGATGTACGTCGCCCTGCTCGACGCCGCGACCCGGCGCGAGGACCGGCCGCCGCTGCGCTACGCGGTCTCGGGAGGCGCCGCCCTGCCCGTCGCCGTGATCGAGCGCTTCCGCGAGGTGTTCGGCGTCGAGATCTACGAGGGCTACGGGCTCACCGAGACCTCCCCGGTCGCCACCTTCAACCACGTCGGAGTCCCGCCGCGGCCGGGCACGGTCGGCACGCCGATCTGGGGCGTCGAGGTCGAGGTCGCCCGCCCCGACGTGACCGACCGCGTCGAGCTGCTCCCCCGGGGCGAGCTCGGCGAGATCGTGGTGCGCGGGCACAACCTGATGAAGGGGTACCTCGGCAACCCGGCGGCGACCGCGGAGGCGGTGATCGACGGCTGGTTCCGCACCGGCGACCTGGGCACGAAGGACGAGGAGGACTACATCCGCATCCTCGACCGCACGAAGGACATGATCATCCGCAACGGCTACAACGTGTACCCGCGCGAGGTCGAGGAGGTGCTGATCGGGCACCCGGCCGTGCAGAACGCGGCGGTCTTCGGGATCCCGGATGAGCGCCACGGCCAGGAGGTGATGGCCGCGGTGATCCTCGCCCCGTCGGCGACCGCCACCGCGGAGGAGCTGATCGCCTACGCGAACGAGCATCTCGCCGCCTTCAAGTTCCCCCGCCGCGTCGAGTTCGTCGACGCCCTTCCGCTCGGGCCCAGCGGCAAGATCCTCAAGCGGGAGCTCGTCGCGCGCTACGCCGGCTGACCCCTTCCGCGAGATGCCACTCGGGTGAGCCCGCCACGGCGTGCCTCCCACTCGAGTGGAATCTCGCGGAAGGCGACCAGAGGGCACACGGGAAGGGACGGACGTCAGCCGAGCAGGGACCAGACGGTCCCGGCGAGGACGGTGCCGACCGCGGCGCCCGCGAGGACCTGAGCGGGGGTGTGCGCACCGAGGCGCACCCGCGACCAGAGCACCCAGAGGACGATGGGCACGCTGATCAGCAGGGAGAGCGGTCCGTAGGCGATCAGCACGACGACGGCGCAGGTGGCGACCACCGCCGCGTGCCCGGACAGCTTCCAGACCAGGTTGACCACGCCGACGGCGAGCACCACGGCCACCGTCACCACGCCGAACGTGGTCACCGCGGCAGGAGCGCCGAGCACGGCGAGCAGTACCAGGCCGGCCGCGATCGACACCAGCGCCAGCGCGATCGGCAGCGCCCGCTCGCGCCGGTCGGGCACGTGATGGTCGCCGTGGATCCGGCCGGTGCGCATCAGCAGGCGGATGACGAGGTAGGGCACCACGCCGACGAAGAGCGCCGCGAGCGCTCCCCAGGCGACGCCGAGCAGGGGCGGATCCGCGACGCGCGCGCCGACCACGACCGGCACGAGCACCGCGAGGACCGCCGGGGAGAACACCTCCGTCGCGAGCCGCGCGGCCGCCGATCCGGCCGCCACCGGACTAGATCTTCTCGATCGGCGCGACCTTGATCAGCAGCTTCTTCGCGCCCACCTGGTCGAAGAGCACGTGCGCGACGCGCTTCGAGCCCTCGCCCGTCACCGCGTTCACGCGCCCCTCACCGAAGTCGGTGTGCCGGATGCGGTCGCCCGCGATCAGCTCGAGGTCGCCGTTGTCGCGCACCATGCCGGTGATCCGGTTCGGGAACTCGCCCTTGGCCTTCGGCGCCGCGGCGAGCGCCTCCCGGAACTCGGTGTTCGATCGCGACTTGCCGAAGCCGGGCCGCTGAGCGTTCAGGGCCCGGGGCTGCGTGCCGCCGCGCGAGGTCGCCGCGCCGGGCGACTGGCGCCACTGGATCAGCTCTCCCGGGATCTCCTGCAGGAACCGGCTCGGCATCGCGACCGACGTCTCGCCGTACTGCGCGCGGGTCATCGCGAGCGAGAGGTAGAGGCGCTTGCGGGCCCGGGTGATCCCCACGTAGAACAGCCGCCGCTCCTCGGCCGGGCCGCCGGGCTCGTTCGCCGAGATGCGGTGCGGGAGCAGGTCCTCCTCGATGCCGGTGAGGAACACGGCGTCGTACTCGAGGCCCTTCGCCGTGTGCAGCGTCATCAGCGAGACGGTGCCGGAGTCGTCGTCGAGGTCGTCGGCCGCGGCGACCAGCGAGACCTCGGTGAGGAAGTCCACGAGCCCGCCGTCCGGGTTGTTGCGCGCGAACTCCTTGGTGACGGCGATGAGCTCGTCGACGTTCTCGGCGCGGGCCTCGTCCTGCGGGTCGCGGCTGGCGCGGAGCATGTCGAGGTAGCCGCTGCGGGTGAGGAGCGCCGTCAGCACCTCGTGCACCTTCGCCTCGCCGCCCTCCCGTGCGGGGTCGAGCATCAGCGCGCACTCGTCGAGGAGGGTCGCGAGGTCGACGATCGCCTTCGTCACCTTCGGGCCCATCCCGAGCGAGCCGGCGTTGCGCATCGCCTCCCGCAGGGTCACCGCGTTGGTGTCGGCGAACGACTGCAGCTGCGCCTCCGTCGCGGGGCCGATGCCCCGCTTCGGAGTGTTCATGATGCGCCGCAGCGCCAGCACGTCGGCCGGGTTCGCCACCGTGATCAGGTACGCCAGTGCGTCCTTGATCTCGGCGCGCTCGTAGAACTTCGTGCCGCCCAGGATCCGGTAGGGCAGCGCGGAGCGGATGAAGATCTCCTCCAGCGCGCGGGTCTGCGCGTTGGTGCGGTAGAAGACCGCGATCTCGTCGTAGCCGGTGCCCGCCGCGTGCAGGCGGGCGATCTCGTCGACCACGAACTGCGCCTCGTCGTGACCCGAGTACCCGGTGTAGCCGACGATCTTCTCCCCGTCGCCGCTGGAGGACCAGAGGTTCTTCGCGCGACGGTCGAAGTTGTTCGAGATGACGGCGTTGGCCGCCGAGAGGATGTTCTGCGTCGAGCGGTAGTTCTGCTCGAGCAGGATCACGCGGCAGCCCGGGAAGTCGCGCTCGAACTCGACGATGTTGCGGATGTCGGCGCCGCGGAACGCGTAGATCGACTGGTCCGAGTCGCCGACGACGGTGAGCGAGGCCCCCGGGATGGAGCCGTCGGCCGTGACCGGTCCGCGGTAGGGGCGGTCGAACTGCGCCGCGGCCATCGTCGCCGGCGGCACGGGCCGGGTCAGCTCGTGGATCAGCGAGTACTGGGCGTGGTTCGTGTCCTGGTACTCGTCGACCAGCACGTGGCGGAAGCGCCGCTGGTACTTCGCGGCGACGTGCGGGAAGGCGCGGAAGAGGTAGACGGTCTGCGCGATCAGGTCGTCGAAGTCGAACGCGTTCGCCCCCTCGAGCGCCCGCGAGTAGGCCCGGAAGACCTGGAGGAACATCTCCTCGTTCGGGTCGCTGAGGTTCGCGGTGCGGGCGTAGGAGTCGACGTCGGCGAGCTCGTTCTTGAGCTTGGAGATCTTCGCGGAGGCGCTCGCGACGGTGATCCCGAGCGAGTCGGCCTCGAGGTCCTTCACGATGCGCTTGAGCAGGGCGCGCTGATCGCCCGAGTCGTAGATCGTGAACGACTTTGTCATGCCGAAGTTCTCGGCCTCGCGGCGCAGGATCCGCACGCACGCGGAGTGGAAGGTCGAGATCCACATCCCCTCGGCGCTCTGCCCCACCAGCTTCTCGACGCGCTCGCGCATCTCGGCCGCGGCCTTGTTGGTGAACGTGATCGCGAGGATCTGGCTCGGCCAGGCCTCGCCGTTGCCCAGGAGGCTCGCGATGCGCCGGGTGAGGACGCTGGTCTTGCCCGAGCCCGCACCCGCGACGATGAGCAGCGCGTCTCCGCGGTACTCGACCGCCTCGCGCTGCTGGGGGTTCAGCCCCGCGACGAGCTGCTCGTGCGCCGGGTCGGTGCGGGGCGCGTCCCCGGGGCCGCCGGGGGGGCCGACGATGACCGGGGTGGCGCGGGAGTCGCTCGGATCGAAGAGGAAGCTCATGTCCCTCTGAGTGTAGATCGCCCCTCCGACACCGGGAGCGGTCAGGCGGTCCGCTGACGCGGCGCGGGCGAGGTGAGTGCCCCACCGACGTCCAGTCCGCGCCACGCGAGGGAGAAGCCGAGCACGGCGAGCGCCGACGTCGACACCGCCAGGAGCTGCAGGAGCGCGAAGGCGGTGAGGTCCTTCGTGTCGTCGGGGTAGTACTGGATGCCCTGGACGGCGAGAGCCGCGAGCAGCAGCACCACGATCACCGAGCACACCAGGAGCAACCGGTTCACCCCGCGCCGCGCGGGCCTCTTCGGCGCTCGGCCCACCTGGGCCCTGGTGGTCAGCCACGCGCAGGCGGCGGAGGCGGAGGCGAGCGCGACGAGGTCGGCCCCGAGGACGTCGCTCGCCCGGTGCCAGGAGGCGGCCATCGTCAGGTTGCCGACCAGCACCACGACCGCGCCGCCCAGCGCGAGCACGACGGTCCGCGCGCGCCCGGGGACGACCATCGCCAGGGCGAAGACCACCGAGACGGCCGCCGCGGTGTGCCCACTCGGGAAGCTGCCGCCGGTGTACCAGGAGTCGGTGTCGACCAGCTCGGGCCGCTCGAGGACCACGTTCTTGAGCAGCTGGGTGAGCCCGGCCGTGACGACGATCGAGCCGACGGAGGCGACGGCGAGCGCCGGGCGCCTCCGGATCAGTGCGATCGCCGCGACGAGCAGGGCGCCGACGACCATGGAGAGCGGGGTGACGTCCGCGAGCGCCCCCGCGGCGGCGCCGGTGGCGCGGCCGAAGACGAGGTCGGCGCCCCGGAGCCCCGAGTTCTCGACGCCCTGGCCCTGAGGGGTGAGCACGGCGAGCCAGTAGACGACGGCGACGCCGATCACGGCGAGGACGGCGGTGGTGATCCAGCGGCGGGTGATGCGCTCTCGGGTGGACACGGGGCCTCCTCTCGAGGGTCGGGCGGGCGGTGGTGAGCCGATGATGCCAGCGCAGCCTCCGCGTCCGCTCGGCACGCGCCGGAGGAGCGCCCGATCACGATCCGGGTTCAGCCGCGGAGCAGACGCTCCTGCTCGGCCGCCCGCGCCTCGATCGCCAGATCGGGCTGGTCGGCGAAGACGCCGTCCACTCCCGAGCGGAGGATCATCGCGAACTCCTCCTGCCAGCCGCCGTACTCCGCCGGGTCCTTCCCGCGGCGGTGCACCTTCTCGAGGAACCGGTTCTCGGCGCGCAGCGTCCAGCAGTAGACCTCGAGCCCGGCCGCGTGCGCGTCCTCGACGAGCGGACCGGTCCCCGTCGCCCGGCCGGCCGCGTCCCGCGAGAAGAGCATGCTCTTGTCGACGCTGATCCCGTCGACGGCTCCGGCGAGGTTCCGCAGTCCCGCCGGCGTGGTGAAGGCGGAGTAGGGGGCCGCGTCGGCGCCGTGGGCGGCCACGAGGTCGGGCGGGGCGCCGCGCGACTCGAGCAGGTAGATCCGGCGGGTGCCGACTCCGCTCACCGCGAGCCGCTCCAGCACGGTCTTCTCGAAGCTCTCGATCGTGAGCCGCTGGTCGCGCGGACCCCAGCCCGCGGCGGCGAGCTCCTCGCGCAGCAGCACGTCCAGCGGCAGCCCGATCCCGGCGAAGTACGTCGCGTGCTTGATCTCGGCGACGAGCCCCGGCGGAGCGAGCGGATCGTCCTCCGCCGCCCGGTCCAGCAGCGCCAGCAGCTCGCTGAAGCGCAGCAGCGGGAACTGGCCGTCGAACGTGGCGCTGGAGCTGCGCACCGCCGGCAGCCGCTCGCGGGCCCGCAGCTCCGACAGCTCGTCCCAGGTGAAGTCCTCGGTGAACCAGCCGGTGATCTCGCGGCCGTCGATCCGCTTGGTGGTGCGGCGTGCAGCGAACTCCGGGCGCTTCTCGACGTCCGTCGTGCCGGAGATCTCGTTCTCGTGGCGGAGGACGAGCACGCCGTCGCGGGTCGCCACCAGATCGGGCTCGAGCGCATCGGCGCCCAGCGCGATCGCCAGCTCGTAGGCGGAGCGGGTGTGCTCCGGTCGGTAGCCGCTCGCTCCGCGGTGGCCGATGACGAGCGGTGACTGACGCGCGGGCATGCCGCGATCCTACGGGCGGCACTGCGCGGCTCGCAGCGGAGTCGAGGTCCGCTCGAAGAGAACAGCCAGACTCTGAGAGGTGCTCTCAGATATGGTGGTGTCCATCGTCGCAGTCCTCTCGGATCCGCGGCGCACCCCGCACCCACAGCGACTCAGATCCGCGAGTTCCCTCGGAGACCAGCGCACCTGAGAGAAGAGGAACCATGGCAAGCAACAATCCGGCCTTCGGACGCCCGGAGTTCAGCAACCGCGGCTACGCCGGCCGCGTGCAGGACCTCCCGGACGTCTCCCCCGGCACGCTCGACCAGATGTACTCCCGTCCGGCCGCCGGCTCCGTCGAGACCGACCGGATGACCGTCGAGGACACCCTCGCCAAGACCGCCCTCGCCTTCGTCGTGCTCCTCGCGGGTGCGGCCGTCGGCTGGTTCGTCCCGGGCCTGATGCTCCCCGCCGTGCTCGTCGCGCTGGTGCTGGGCATCGTCAACGCCTTCAAGAAGCAGCCGTCGCCCGCCCTGATCCTCGGCTACGCCGCGACCCAGGGCATCGCGGTCGGCGCGATCTCGAAGTTCTTCGAGAGCGCGTACGCCGGAGCGGTCGTCCAGGCCCTCATGGCGACCGTCATCGTGATCGGCGTCACCCTGGCGCTGTTCATGAACGGCAAGATCCGCACCTCGCCGAAGCTCAACAAGATCTTCTTCATCGGCATGATCAGCTACGCGGTGTTCTCGCTGGTGAACCTGGGCCTCGGCCTCTTCGGCGTCGGCGGCGGCTTCGGCCTCCGCACCGGCTTCATCGGCATCGTGATCGGCCTCATCGCCGTCGCGCTCGCCACGTACTCGCTCGTGATGGACTTCGAGTTCATCCAGCAGGGCGTGCGCAACCGCCTCCCCCGCATCTACGGCTGGACCGGCGCCTACGGCATCCTGGTCACCGTCGTCTGGATGTACCTGGAGATCCTGCGCCTCGTCGCGATCTTCCGCGAGTAGCACGGCGCACCACGTCCGACGGGCGCTCGACCTCCGGGTCGGGCGCCCGTCGTCGTTCCCGGCCCCAGCGCCGTTCCCGGTGCACTGCCGGGAGCGCCTGGCACGATGGAGGGATGAGCGCCGCAGACTCCCGGATCGTCGGCCTCGACGTCGCACGCGGCCTGGCCGTCCTCGGCATGTTCGCCGCCCACCTCGCCCCGGTCGAGAGCGAGATGCTCTGGAACGGCCGCAGCTCCGTCCTCTTCGCCGTGCTGGCGGGAGTGTCGATCGGGCTGATGACGGGCGGAGCACAGCGCTCCTCGCGGCCCTGGCACGACACGGGATCGATCCTGCTCCGCGGGCTGTACCTGCTCGTCATCGGCGTCGCCCTCACCCTGCTCGGGACGCCGATCGCGGTGATCCTGCCGCACTACGGGGTGATGTTCCTCGTCGCGGCGCTGCTGCTCTTCCTGCCGCGGGCGGTCCTCGCCGTGCTGGTCGCGGCCGCGGCGATCGCCGGGCCCCTCGCGGTCGACGCGCTGACCAGCGCCGGCGGCTCCTGGCTCTCGACCCTGTCGCCCGACGAGGCGCTCCTGGCCGCGCAGCCCCTCATCTGGCTCACCCAGTACTACCCGGTGCCGTCGTGGCTGGCGTACGTGGTGCTCGGCCTCCTGATCGCGCGCTGCGACATCCGGTCCGCGACCACCCAGCGCTGGGTCGTCGTCGGCGGCGCCGTCTCGGCCGCGCTCGGCTACGGCGGCGGGCTGCTGCTCGGGGGTCCGGAGGCGGTGGAGGCGCACGCCAGCACCACCGCCGAGCTCCTCGGGGCGGGCGGGGTCGCCTGCGTGGTCCTCGGCGCGCTGACGGCTCTGCTGCAGCGGCTGCCGCTCCTGGCACGGGCGGCGACTCCGATCGCGGCCGTCGGTGCGATGCCGCTGACGATCTACTCGCTGCAGCTCGTGGCGCTGGCGGTGTATCTGGTCCCGTACGAGCCGTTCGACTTCGAGGCGTGGCGCAGCTGGACGCTGCTCGGCGTCTTCGTGGTCGGCTCGATCGTCGCCGCTCTCCTCTGGAGGCGGCTCGTGGGGCAGGGCCCGCTGGAGTGGCTCCTCGCGCGCGCGTCGCTGCGGCCTCGGGGTCCGCGTGCGGCGCTGGGTTAGGGTGGCCGGATGATCACGCGTCGCGAGGCCGCTCAGCGCCTCGACATCCCCCTCGAGATGGCGACGCGGCACGGCATCCCCACCCGTCTGTCGGAGGAGGAGCTCGCCGCCCTCGAGCAGGATCCGCCCGCCTGGCTCGTCCAGTCGCGCGCGAACCGCACCGGCAGGCGTCCCGTGTGGGTGACCCTCGACTGCGCCGTCTGCGGCCGCTCCGAGGCCGCCCGCCCGAAGAAGTGGTGGCCCGAGTTCACGTTCCTCGTCTGCGAGGACCACTCCCCCGCCTCCTGGCCGCACCACCCCGAGGGCCACCGCCGCGACGAGTACGACGGCATCGGCACCCGCTTCATCGGCGTGCTCGACACCCCCGCCTGACCCGCGCTCGCGCGCCTGCCGCCTCCGCCTGCACCACGGCCCCCGGACCAGCGCAGACCCGCGTTCCCCGACCACGCGGCAGAAGCCCGCCTCTCGATCGGCACCCCCGGAACGTCCCCGCAGGGCCTCGAACCCCTGACCGCCACTCGGTATGCCTCGCCAGGCACCGGTCACCCCTGACCGATCCCCCGGCCGCACCGCGGCCACCCGTTCCCTGAACAGCCACCTGAGCTCGTTCCCCGACCTGCACCCGGGAACGGCCCCGCAGGGGCTCGTTCCCCACTGCCTGCAACCAGGAACGGCCCCGCAGGGGCTCGTTCCGCACCCGCTCCCCTCAACAAGAAACGGCCCCCTTCGAAGGGAGCCGTTCCTGACGTTCCGCGGGTCTCCGCGCGGTCAGCTGCAAGGCGGAGAAGGGCGCGATACCGGAGGTATCGCAACCGCCGACAACGCCGCAGATGACCGTGCGGAGACCCGCGGAATCACTCCCACTCGATGGTGCCGGGGGGCTTGGACGTCACATCCAGCACCACCCGGTTCACGCCGCTCACCTCGTTGGTGATGC
>NZ_PSUU01000053.1:0-21809 GCF_002932015.1 Rathayibacter sp. AY1H3 | reverse complement strand
GCGCGTCGACGGAGGCCAGGTCGGAGGCGATCACCTCGGCCTCGAGGTCGAGGGTCTCGAGGGCGCGCTCGGCGCCGAGCTTGAGGATGGCGGAGGTGCCGATTCCGGCGCCGCAGAGGGTGACGATCTTCATGCGCTTCTTCCGTGGTGCGGGTGGTGCGGGGTGCTGTCGGTGAGGACGGCGTTGATGCTGCGGACGGTGCGGGCGGCGGCGAGGGCACCGACCGCGTCCGGACGGCTGAGCACATCGGCGAGCCCGGAGACGAAGCCGACGTGTCCGTGCGCCTGGGTGGCGGCGATCCCGATGACAACCGACACCGGGTCGTTGGTGCTGTGGCCGAAGGCGACGGGCTCGGCCAGCGTGACGACGGAGAGGCCGTCCGCGAGGACGTCGTTGCCGGGCCGGGCGTGCGCGAGGGCGAGCCCGGGCGCGATGACGATGTACGGCCCGAGCACGTCGACCTGCTCGACGATGCGCCGGGAGTAGGCGGCGTCCACCGCGCCGGTCCGCTCGAGCGCACGGCCCGCCTCGAGGACGGCCTCCCGCCACGATCCGGCGGAGTGGCGGAGGGCCACCGCCTCCTCGGGGAGCGCGTCGAGCGGCACCGTCAGGCCGTTTCGAAGCCGGCGCTGATCGTCTCGACGAGCTCGCGGCGCTCGTCGAGCGGCAGGAAGGCGGCGTGAGCCGCGTTCAGCTGGAAGGCCTCGAAGTCGTCGAGGTCGTACCCGAACGCGTCGGACAGGAGGGCGAGCTCGCGGCTGAGTGTCGTCGCGCTCATCAGGCGGTTGTCGGTGTTCACCGTGACGCGGAAGCCCAACTGGTAGAGCAGGTCGAAGGGGTGGTCGGCGAGCTCGGCACCCCACGCCGCGACGGCGCCGGTCTGCAGGTTGGAGGAGGGGCTGAGCTCGAGGGCGATCTCGCGGTCCTTCACCCACTCCGAGAGCTCGCCGAGGGTCACGTAGCTCGCGTCGTCGTCCTGGCGCTCGATACGGATGTCCTCCGCGATCCGGACGCCGTGACCCAGGCGCAGGGCGCGGCCGTCGAGCAGGGCGGAGCGGATGCTGTCGAGGCCGTCCGCCTCCCCCGCGTGGACCGTGGTCGGGAAGTGCGCCGCCGCGAGCAGCTCGAAGGCGGGACGGTGCCGCGAGGCGGGGAAGCCCGCCTCGGCTCCGGCGATGTCGAAGCCGATCGCACCGCGCTCGCGGTGGCGCAGCGCCAGCTCGGCGACCTCGAGCGAGCGGTCGGCGTGCCGCATCGCGGTGATCAGCTGGCCGACGCGGATGCGGTGTCCCTCCGCCGCCGCCTCCTGCACGCCCTGCTGCAGCCCCTCCTGGACCGCCTCGACAGCCGCGTCGAGCGAGAGCCCGGCGCGCTGGTGCTGCTCCGGCGCCCAGCGCACCTCGCCGTGCACGACTCCGTCGGCGGCGAGGTCGAGCACGAACTCGCGGGCCACGCGCTCGAGCGCCGGCGCGGTCTGCATCACGGCGACCGTCGTCTCGAAGGTGGCGATGTAGTCGGTGAGGGAGCCGGAGTCGGCCGTGGCGCGGAACCACTCGGCGAGCGCGTCCGGCTCCTCGGCCGGGAGCGGCACGCCCGTCTCGCGGGCGATCTCGAGGACCGTCCCGGCCCGCAGCCCCCCGTCGAGGTGGTCGTGCAGCGACACCTTGGGGAGCTCGTCGATGAGGACGCCCTCGCCCGGGAGGAGGTACTCCTCGGTCTGATCGGTCACGGTGCTCCTCGCAGGTCGGCGGTGGTTCGCCGACCACCCTAGAGGGTCGGCGGGAGCGGCTCGCCGGGCGGCGCCTCCTCCGTGCCGGGCGGCGCGGGGCTAGGAGACGCGCTCCGCCACAAGGGGGCCGCCGTCGAGCACCTCGTCGCCGTCGTCGCCGATCCGGTAGGCACCGTCGAGCGCCTCGAGCGCCCGGGCAAAGCGCTCCGGCTCGTCGGCCGACAGCGTGAGCAGGGGCCGGCCCGCGCGGACGCGGTCGCCCGGCTTCGCGTGCAGGTCGATCCCCGCCGCGTGCTGCACCGCGTCGGACTGTCGGGCGCGTCCGGCGCCCAGGCGCCAGGCGGCGATGCCGAACGGCAGCGCCTGCTGCTCCACCAGGACGCCGTCGCGCTCGGCGACCACGACGTGGGTCTCGCGGGCCTCGGGGAGCGCCGCATCCGGATCCCCTCCCTGAGCGCGGATGACCGCGCGCCAGGTGTCCATCGCCGCGCCGCCGTCGAGGGCGCGCTCGACGTCCGCGTCCGGCTGCCCGGCGAGGGCCAGCATCTCGCGGGCCAGGGCCAGCGTCAGCTCCCGGACGTCCGAGGGACCGCCGCCGGCGAGCACCTCGACCGACTCCCGCACCTCGTTCGCGTTGCCGATGGCCAGACCGAGCGGCACGTTCATGCTGGTCAGCAGCGCGGTGGTCCGCACCCCCGCGTCGTTGCCGAGGTCGACCATCGCCCGCGCCAGCTCCCGCGAGCGCTCGATGTCGACCATGAACGCCCCTGAGCCGAACTTCACGTCGAGCACCAGGGCGTCGGTCCCCTCGGCGATCTTCTTCGACATGATCGAGGACGCGATCAGCGGGATCGCCTCGACGGTCCCGGTGATGTCCCGGAGCGCGTAGAGCTTCTTGTCGGCGGGGGCGAGGCCCGAGCCCGCGGCGCAGATCACGCCGCCGACCGTCCGCAGCTGCTCCAGCATCTCCTCGTTGCCGAGGTCGGCCCGCCAGCCCGGGATCGACTCCAGCTTGTCGAGCGTTCCGCCCGTGTGGCCGAGCCCGCGTCCCGAGAGCTGGGGCACCGCCACGCCGAAGGAGGCGACCAGCGGCATCAGCGGCAGCGTGATCTTGTCGCCGACCCCGCCCGTGGAGTGCTTGTCGACCGTGCGCTTGCCGAGTCCGTCGAACCGCATGCGCTCGCCGCTGGCGATCATCGCCAGGGTGAGGTCGCGGATCTCGTCGCGCTCCATCCCGTTCAGCAGGACCGCCATCGCGAAGGCCGCCATCTGCTCGTCGGCGACGTAGCCGCGCGTGTAGGCGTCGATCAGCCAGTCGATCTGCGCGGTCGAGAGCGTGCCGCGGTCGCGCTTGGTGCGGATGATGTCGACGGCGTCGAAGTCCTCGACGGGGGTGGTGCGGGTCATGCGGAGTCCTCGGTTCGGGAGTGGGAGCGGTGACGGCGGCGCTAGGAGGCGGCGTAGGCCTCGAGCGTGCGCGGGCCGAAGGCGTCGGGGATGACCTCGTCGATCGTCTTCACGCCCGACACGGTCTGGAGGAGCATGCCCTCGGCCGAGTGCTCGAAGAGCAGCTGGCGGCAGCGCCCGCAGGGCATCAGGACGCCGCCCTTCCCGTCGACGCAGGTGAAGGCGACGAGCCGGCCGCCGCCCGTCATGTGCAGCGAGGACACCAGCGCGCACTCGGCGCAGAGCGTGAGCCCGTAGGAGGCGTTCTCGACGTTGCAGCCCGAGATCGTCCGGCCGTCGTCCACGAGCGCGGCGACCCCGACGGGGAACTTCGAGTACGGGACGTAGGCGTGGCTCATGGCCTCCAGGGCGGCCTCGCGCAGCGCCTCCCAGTCGATGTCGGTCACGACGGCTCCTCTCAGGACTTCAGGTACGGCTTGCCGGCGGCGGCCGGTCCGCGGGACTGGCCGACGAGACCGGCCACCGCGAAGATCGTCACGACGTACGGCAGCATCAGCATGAACTCGCTGGGCACGGGCGAGCCGATGACGCCGAGCACGTTCTGCAGGTTGGTCGCGAAGCCGAACAGCAGCGACGCGAGCGTCGCCTTGATCGGGTCCCAGCGGCCGAAGATGACGGCGGCCAGGGCGATGAAGCCCGCACCCGCGGTCATCTCCTTGCCGAACGCGCCGACCGCGTCGAGCGTGTAGTACGCGCCGCCGACTCCGGCGATCGCCCCGGCGAGGGAGACGTTCCAGAAGCGCGTGCGGGCGACATCGATGCCCACGGTGTCCGCGGCCTGCGGGTGCTCGCCCACTGCGCGCAGGCGGAGGCCCCACTTGGTCTTGAACAGGCCCCACCACACCGCGAAAATCGCGAAGTACATCAGGTAGACGATCACCGTCTGGTTGAACAGGACGGCGCCCACGATCGGCACCTGGCTGAGCACCGGGATCGGGAGGCGGTCGAACTTCACCGGCGAGTTGAACGTCGACGCGTCGGCGGAGAGGACCTGTGAGTAGAGGAAGCTCGTCAGGCCGGTCACCAGCACGTTCAGCACGACTCCGACGATCACCTGGTCGACCAGGTACTTGATCGCGAAGGCGGCCAGCACGAACGACACCAGGACGCTCGCGACCATCGCCGCGAGCAGGCCGAGCACCGGCTGGCGGGTGAGGGAGCCGACCATCGCCGCGGTGAAGGCGCCGGCGAGCAGCTGCCCCTCGATCGCGACGTTGACGACTCCGACCCGCTCCGAAATGACGCCGCCGAGCGAGCCGAAGATCAGCGGAGTGGCGAGCCCGACGGTCCCGAGCAGCAGTCCCGAGACGGGCAGCGCGGCACCGGCCGACGCCCAGACGAGGAACCCGATCAGGAAGACCAGGGCGAAGACCGCCGAGAGCCAGAGCGGGATCCGGCGGCCGGCGCGGGTGAGCGCGGCCGAGGCGACGGCCAGGGCGACCAGGAGGATCGCGACGACCACGCCCGTCCCCCGCGTCGGGAACGGGATGTCCGGCAGCGCGAAGAAGTCGGTCCCCGCGGCGAGGCGGAACGAGCTCGTCCCGTCGCGGCCGAGGGCCACGAAGAGGACGACGGCGAGCAGCGCGAAGACGCCGAACGCGATCGGCGCCTTCCAGCTGCGGATCACGACGCGGTCGGGGGCGGTGGCGACGGCGGTGCTCATGCGGACACCTCCGAGGTGCGGCGGGTGCGGCGCTTCGGGGCTGCCCCGGGCGTCGGGAGGCGGAAGATCGCGCGCACCAGCGGCGGTGCGGCGATGAAGAGGACGATCAGCGACTGGACGACGAGGACCACGTCGATCGGCACGCCCTCGGCGGCCTGCATCGAGTAGCCGCCCGCCTTGAAGGCGCCGAAGAGGATGCCGGCGAAGAACACGCCCCAGGGTCGGGAGCGGCCCAGCAGCGCGACCGTGATCGCGTCGAAGCCGATGCCCGCGTCGATCCCGGAGGTGAAGCCGGTCGTGACCGTCCCCATCACCTGGGCGCTGCCGGCGAGGCCGAGCAGGCCGCCGGAGAGCAGCATCGCGTACACGTAGCTGTTCTTCACGTCGATGCCCGCGACCCGTGCCGCGTGCGGGTTCTCCCCCACCGCGCGGAACTTGAAGCCGATCGTCGAGCGGTTCAGGAGCCACCAGACGAACACGGTCGCGAGGACCGCGAAGACGAAGCCGAGCGTGAGCGAGTATCCGGGGCCGAGGAGCGCCGGGAAGACCGCGGTCTCCTTCATCCCGGGCGACTTCGGGTTGTTCGAGCCGGGCGCCTGCAGGGCGCCGGGCGTCCGCAGGAGGTAGGAGATCAGGTAGAACGCGACGTAGTTGAGCATGATCGTGAGGATCACCTCGTGCGCGCCGGTGCGGGCCTTGAGCAGTCCCACGAGTCCGCCCCAGAGCGCGCCGCCCAGGATGCCGGCGGCAAGCGCGACGATCAGGTGCACGCCCCACGGGAGGTCGAAGGAGAAGCCGACCCAGCCCGCGCAGGCGGCGGCGATCAGCATCTGGCCGCGGCCGCCGATGTTGAACAGGCCGACGCGGAAGGCCAGCGCCACTCCGAGCCCGCCGGCGATCAGCGGAGTCGCGAAGGCCAGGGTGTCCGTCAGCGGCTTGATGCCGTTGGCGAAGCCCTCGCGGCGGAAGTTGTAGACCGAGCCCTGGAAGAGCGAGGAGTAGGCACCGGAGACGGACTGCCAGATCGCCTGCAGGGTGTCGAGCGGCCGGGCGAAGAAGTAGCCCGACGCCGCCTGGACGTCCTTGTCGGTCGCGGCGATCAGCACGCCGCCCGCGATGAGGGAGAGCAGCACGGCGAGCACCGACATCAGCGCGGTGCCGGAGAGGATCTCGCGCAGGACGCGGGAGGCGCCGCTCTCGAGCGGGCCGGGGCGCACCTCCTGATCCGGCTTCTGGCCGGGCTCGAGCCCGGACGCCTTCTCGGTCTCCGCGTCGGGATCGACCGCGGGCAGTTGCGCGTCGCTCACGCCGCCGCTCCCTTCTCGGCGGGCGTCTGCCCGGCCATCATGAGCCCCAGGACCTCGCGGGGCGTGTCGGCGGGGACGATGCCGATGATCCCGCCCTTGTACATGACCGCGATGCGGTCGGCGAGCGCCGCGACCTCGTCGAGCTCGGTCGACACCACGATCACGGGTACCCCGGTGTCGCGCGTCTCGACGATGCGCTTGTGGACGAACTCGATGGAGCCGACGTCGATGCCGCGAGTGGGCTGCGCCGCGATGAACAGCCGCAGCTCCCGGCTGAGCTCGCGCGCGAGCACCACCTTCTGCTGGTTGCCTCCGGAGAGGCGGCCGACGTGGGTGCCGATCCCCTGGGCGCGCACGTCGAACTCGCGCACCCGCTCCTCGGCGAAGCGCTCGAGCTCCTTGAGCCGCAGGCCCAGTCCCTTCACGAACGGACCGCGGTCGCTGCGGTCGAGCATGAGGTTCTCGGCGATCGTGAACTCGGCGACCAGACCGTCCTCGGTGCGGTCCTCGGGGACGAAGCCGACCCCCGACTCGAGGACGCGGCGCACGGACAGCCCGTCGAGGCGGCGCCCGTCCAGGGTCACCGAGCCCTCGACCCGCTCCTGCAGGCCCATGATCGCCTCGGTGAGCTCGGTCTGGCCGTTGCCCTGCACGCCCGCGATCGCGAGGATCTCGCCGCGGCGGACCTCGAAGGAGACGTCGTCGACGACGGCCTGGCCGTTGGCGTCGCGCACGGTGAGGTTCGAGACGACGAGGGCCTCGTCGCCCGGCACCGCCTGCTCCTTCTGCACCGTCAGCTCGACGGCCCGTCCCACCATCAGCGAGGCGAGCTCGGCGTTGCTCGCGGTCGGCGACGCCTCCCCCACGACTCTGCCGAGGCGGATGACCGTGATGCGGTCTCCGACCTCGCGCACCTCGCGGAGCTTGTGCGTGATGAAGACGATGGCGGTCCCGGCCGCACGCAGCTGGCGCATGATCGCGATGAGCTCGTCGGTCTCCTGCGGAGTCAGCACCGCGGTCGGCTCGTCGAACACGAGCACCCGGGCGTCGCGGGAGAGGGCCTTGATGATCTCGACCCGCTGCTGCACGCCGACGGGGAGGTCCTCGACCAGGGCGTCGGGATCCACGTCGAAGCCGAAGCGGTCCGAGATCTCGCGCACCCGGGCGCGCGCGGCGGCGAGGTCCAGGCGCCCGCCGGCCTTCGTCTCCTCGTGGCCCAGCATGACGTTCTCGGCGACGGTGAACACGGGGACGAGCATGAAGTGCTGGTGGACCATCCCGATGCCCGCCTTCATGGCGTCACCCGGACCGGAGAAGTGCTGGACCGCGTCGTCCAGCAGGATCTCCCCCTCCTCGGCCTGGTACAGGCCGTAGAGCACGTTCATGAGCGTCGACTTGCCCGCGCCGTTCTCGCCGAGGAGGCAGTGGATCTCACCGGGTTCGACGGTGAGATCGATGTGGTCGTTGGCCACGAGCGCGCCGAAGCGCTTCGTGATGCCACGCAGTTCGAGCTTCATGGGACCAATCTAACTTTCGGTTCGCGCCACGATGCGCCGTCGGCCGGGATCGAGGGACGCAGCGGAGCCGATCGGCCCGCCGGACCGACGAAGAGGCCGGCGGGCCCGAGGTGTGCTCGGGCCCGCCGGCCTCTTCGAGGAAGCGGCTAGGACGCCGCGGGAGCGGACGGGGAGGTGACGGTGATGGAGCCGTCGATGATGCCCGCCTTGATGGTGTCGAGCTCGCCCTGCAGGTCGCCCGAGACCTTCGACTCGAAGTCGTGGAACGGCGCGATGCCGACTCCGTCGTTCTCGAGGGTGCCCACGAAGGGAGTGGGGTCGAAGTCGTCGGCTCCGGCGGAGCTGGTGACGTCGGTCGTGCCGGCCTCGATGCCCTTGAGGATCGAGGTCAGGTACAGGTCGGCGCCGTCGGGGTAGGTCTCGTACAGGTCCGCGTCCACGCCGACCATCGCGATGTCCTTGCCGGAGTCGCGGATCGCCTCGATCGCCGACTGGAAGATCGGACCGCCGACGGGGAGGATGACGTCCGCGTTCTGGTCGATCAGCGACTGCGCGGCCGACTTGGCCTCGACGCCCGCCGCGAAGCCGCCGGTGAAGGAGCCGGTCTGCGCGTCGACGTCCCAGCCGACGACCTTGACGTCCTTCCCCTTCTGCTCGTTGTAGTACTTCACGCCGTCGGCGTAGCCGTCCATGAAGATCGTGACGGTCGGGAACTGCTGGCCGCCGTAGGTGCCGACGACGCCGGTCTTGGAGTACGACGCGGCCGCGTAACCGGCGAGGAACGCCGCCTGCGAGGTGTCGAAGGTGATCGGCTTGACGTTCGGCAGGTCGATCGACGCGTCGTCGATGATCGCGAAGTCGATGTCCGTGTTCGCCTCGGCCGCGGCCGACGTGGCCTCGGCCAGCGCGAAGCCGACGGTGATGATCAGGTTGCAGCCCTGGTCGACGAGGCTGGTCAGGTTCGGGGCGTAGTCCGTCTCGGACTCCGAGGTGACGGTCTTCGGCGTGACGCCGAGGTCCTCCGAGGCCTTCACGAGGCCGTTGTAGCCGAGCTCGTTGAACGACTTGTCGTCGAACCCGCCCGCGTCGGAGACCATGCAGGGCAGGAAGTCGCCACCGGCGGCGGCGCTGGAGCCGCTCTCCTCGGGGGCGGAGGCGCAACCGGCGAGAAGCGCGGTGACGCCGAGGGCGGCGAGACCGCCGAACGCGGCCTTACGCGAGGTGATAGTCAAGATGTCGTCCTCCAGGAATGCGGCCCCGCGCGACGAGCGCAGCAGGGCGTCGATTCCCACACGTTACCCAATGTGACAAGTCGCTCAGCCGCCCGGACGGTGGTGGTCAGGAAGAGTTACACAGTGTTGATCTTCGCGACACGCGGAGCGTGTCGCGGGGCGCGGTCGGCTGGGCTCGATTCCGAGCCGCGGAGCGGCTCGGCGCGGTCGGCTGGGCTCGATTCCGAGCCGCGGAGCGGCTCGGCGCGGTCGGCTGGGCTCGATTCCGAGCCGCGGAGCGGCTCGGCGCGGTCGGCTTCGCGACGGGTGCGTTCCGCAGAGCGGGTCGCGTCGGGCTGGCCTGAATCGCTGGCACGCGATTCCGGCTCGCGGCCCTCTCCCCTGCTGCCGGATGTCGAAGGCGTTCGGAGGAGCTCCGCGCTGCGCGCGGTCGGGCTCGACGCGATGCTCCTCCATGGTGGTCGAGTTGCCGCGGAAGCGGCGGATCGAGACCCAGCCACCAGCACCCAGGGCGACGGCCGAGGCCCTCATCGAGGGTGGTCGAGTGGCCGCGCGAACGGCGTATCGGGACCGCCGCACGCGCATGAGGCGAGGGGGCGGAACGGCGAAGCGCGGCGCCTCCGGGGGGAGGGCCGCGCTTCGACGGGTGGGACGGAGGGCTAGAGGACGTCGGTGCGGCCGGAGAGGCGCAGGGCGTCGACGACGCCCTTGACCTTCTGGGCGTTCTCGGTCGTGGTCACCAGGAGTGCGTCGGGGGTGTCCACGACGACGATGTCCTTCACTCCGATGAGGGCGATGGTGCGGTTGCCGCCGCTGACGACGATGCCCGTCGCGGAGTCGGCCAGAACACGCGCGTCCTCGCCGAGGATGGCGAGGTCCGAGCGGAGTCCGCTCGAGTGCAGCTTCGCGATCGAGGCGAAGTCGCCCACGTCGTCCCAGGAGAAGTGGCCGGGCACGACGGCCAGCTTGCCCGCGGCCGCGGCCGGCTCGGCGACGGAGTAGTCGATCGCGATCTTCTCCAGGCCCGGCCAGATGCGGTCGACGACCGCGCCGCGCTCCGGGGTGTCCCACGCGGCGGCGAGCTCGAGCAGTCCGGCGAGCAGCTTCGGCTTGGCGCGGCCGAGCTCCTCGAGGAGACGGTCGGCGCGGGCGATGAACATGCCCGCGTTCCAGAGGTACTGACCACTGGAGAGATAGGCGCGCGCGGTGTCGGCGTCGGGTTTCTCGACGAAGGAGTCGACGGCGAGCGTGTGCGTCGCCCCGTCGATCCCGAGGTGCTTCCCCGTGCGGATGTAGCCGAAGCCCACGGCAGGCTCGGTCGGCGTGATGCCGATGGTCGCGATGTAGCCCGCGTCCGCCGCGACGACGGCCTCGGCGACCGCGTCGTGGAACAGCTGCTGACCGCTGATGACGTGGTCGGCGGCGAACGAGCCGATGATCACGCCCGGCTGGCGGCGCTCGAGGATGGCGGCGGCCAGGCCGATCGCGGCGGACGAGTCGCGCGGCTCGCTCTCGAGGACGACGTTGAGGTCCTCGAGGCTCTCGAGCTGCTCCTCGACGGCGGCGCGGTGCGCGCGCCCGGTCACGACCATGATCCGGTCGGCGCCCGAGATGGGCGCGAGGCGGTCCCAGGTGTCGCGGAGGAGGGTCTGTCCCGATCCCGTCAGATCGTGCAGGAACTTCGGGGCGTCGGCCCGGGAGAGCGGCCACAGCCTCGAGCCGATCCCGCCGGCGGGGATCACGCTGTAGAAGCGGTCGAGCGGGGCGCGGCCATCGGTCTCAGGTGATGTCATGTCCGCAGGATACAAGGGAGCCCGAGCGCGACCGTCCGTTCACCCGGGCGCGCGCCGCCGTTCATCCCGCCGCCGTAGCGTCCGGGGCGTGAGAGTCGCGGTCGTCACCGAGAGCTTCCTGCCGTCGTTGAACGGCGTGACCACGAGCGTCCTGCGGGTGCTCGACGAGTTCGCGGAGCGCGGGATCGAGGCGCTCGTCGTCTGCCCGGCCGCGGGGGCGCCGGGCCACTACGCGGGCCACCGCGTCGTGGAGCACCCGGCGATCGCCTACCGCGACTTCCCGGTCGGGATCCCCACGCTCGCCCTCACCCGGGAGCTGGCCGACTTCGAGCCCGACGTGGTGCACGTCGCCTCGCCCTTCCTCCTCGGCGCCCGCGCCATCGCCTCGGCCGGCCGGCTCGGGGTGCCGAGTGTCGCGATCTACCAGACGGACGTCGCGCGATTCGCGGCCCGCTACGGCATCCGCGGCGCCCGCGCCCTCGCCTGGCGGGTGATCCGCCAGATCCACGCCGGGGCGGACCTGACCCTCGCCCCCTCCACCAGCGCCCTCGACGACCTCGCCGCCGCCGGCATCGAGCGCACCGCGCTGTGGGGCCGCGGCGTGCAGAGCGAGCGCTTCCACCCGCGCCGCCGCTCCTCCCCCTACGCGCAGGCCGTCCGAGCCGGACTCGGCGCCGACGACGCGCTCGTCGGCTACATCGGGCGCCTCTCCCCCGAGAAGAGGGTGGAGCGGATGGCGGCACTCGCCTCCCTCCCGCACGCGGAGCTGGTCGTGGGCGGCTACGGCCCCTCCTCCGCCCGGGTCGCCGCCGCCCTCGGCCCGGCGGCGCGGATGCTCGGCCGGCTCGACGGCGACCGGCTGCCGGCGGTCTTCGCCGCGCTCGACGTCTTCGTGCACACCGGAACGGAGGAGACGTTCGGCCAGACGGTGCAGGAGGCGCAGGCGTCCGGCACCGCGGTGGTCGCGCCGCACGCGGGCGGCCCCACCGACCTCATCGAGCACGGCGTGGACGGCCTGCTCTACGCGCCCGAGAGCGACTCCGACCTCCGCCGGCAGGTGGAGCGCCTGGTCCGAGATCCCGCACTGCGCGCCCGGCTCGGCGAGGCGGGCCGCCGCCGCGTGCTCCACCGCACCTGGAGCGCGCTCACCGACGAGCTCCTCGCGCACTACGCGACCGCGGGGGCACCCGCCCTCGCCCTGCCCCGCAGCTAAGGCTCGCCTAAGCCGCGCCCGCCTGCGAGCGCGCTTAGAATCGGAAGGCGAGTTTCTCGTCGCTCCCCGCCCCGTCCCCGTCCACGCGACGTGGGAACAGGTCAGGCCGTCGGAGCACAACCAGGGAGGGTTGTTCGTGTCAGTTCAAGCTGCTCAAACCCTCGCACCCCGGAAGCAGGGGAAGATCCGGCGTCCGGCCGGCACCCTGTACCGCGGTCGCGAAGGCATGTGGTCGTGGGTGCTCCACCGGATCACCGGTGTCGCCATCTTCTTCTTCCTCCTCGTCCACGTCCTCGACTCCGCTCTCATCGCCGTGAGCCCCGAGGCGTACAACGCGGTCATCGGCACGTACAAGAACCCGATCATGGGACTCGGCGAGACCGGGCTCGTGGGCGCCATCGCGTTCCACGCGCTGAACGGCCTGCGGATCATCCTGGTCGACTTCTGGAGCTGGGCGACCCGCAACCAGCGCGTCCTCTTCTGGGTCGTCATGGGCCTCTGGGTCGTGCTGATGCTCGGCTTCGCGCCGCGCCACCTGATCAACGTCTTCAGCGAGGGGGGTGCGCATTGAGCACCGTCGCCGCACCGCGGACCCCGCATACCCCGACCCGCTCCTCCGGCACCAACTGGGAGAAGTGGGGCTGGATCTACATGCGCGCCTCCGGCGTCGTGCTGATCGTCCTGATCTTCGGGCACCTCATCTACAACCTGCTGCTGGGCGACGGCATCAAGGCCATCGACTTCGGCTTCGTCGGCGGCAAACTGGCGAACCCGTTCTGGCAGTGGTGGGACGTCCTCATGCTGTGGCTCGCGCTGATCCACGGCGGCAACGGCATGCGCACGCTGGTCAACGACTACGCGACCTCGCCCCTGCTGGCCAAGGCCTTCAAGGGCGGCATCCTCGTCGCCGTCGTCGCGCTGATCGCGCTCGGCACCTGGGTCGTCTTCGCGTTCGACCCGTGCCCCGCCGGCACCGCCGCGGACCTGCTGCCCTCCTTCTGCGCAGCGTGACCACGGTGCCGCGGATCGGAGAGGGGCCCGCGCCCCTCCCGGTCCGCGGCATCACGTCCCGGCACCTCCCCCTCCCATCCCCGTACGACGGAGCACCCACCCCGTGAGCACACCAGGCCACTCCCACACCGGCGCCGACCAGAGCGCCTTCGCGCAGACCATCGGACCCGACGGCGTCCACTACCACCAGTTCGACGTCGTCATCGTCGGCGCCGGCGGTGCCGGGATGCGCGCGGCCATCGAGGCCGGCCCCAAGGCGAGGACGGCCGTGATCTCGAAGCTGTACCCGACCCGCTCCCACACCGGAGCGGCGCAGGGCGGCATGGCCGCCGCCCTCGCGAACGTCGAGGAGGACAGCTGGGAGTGGCACACCTTCGACACCGTCAAGGGCGGCGACTACCTCGTCGACCAGGACGCGGCCGAGATCCTCGCGAAGGAGGCCATCGACGCGGTCATCGACCTCGAGAACATGGGCCTGCCCTTCAACCGCACCGAGGAGGGCAAGATCGACCAGCGCCGCTTCGGCGGCCACACCCGCGACCACGGCAAGGCGCCCGTCCGCCGCGCCTGCTACGCGGCCGACCGCACCGGCCACATGATCCTGCAGACGCTGTTCCAGAACTGCGTCCGGCTCGGCATCAACTTCTACAACGAGTTCTACGTCCTCGACCTGGTGATGACCGAGGTCGACGGAGTGGCCAAGCCCTCCGGCGTCGTCGCCTACGAGCTGGCCACGGGCGAGCTGCACGTCTTCCAGGCGAAGGCGATCATCTTCGCGACCGGCGGCTTCGGCAAGATCTACAAGACCACCTCCAATGCGCACACCCTCACCGGCGACGGCGTCGGCATCATCTGGCGCAAGGGCCTCCCCCTGGAGGACATGGAGTTCTTCCAGTTCCACCCGACCGGCCTCGCCGGCCTCGGCATCCTCCTCACCGAGGGAGCGCGAGGAGAGGGTGCGATCCTCCGCAACGCCTCGGGCGAGCGCTTCATGGAGCGCTACGCCCCCACCATCAAGGACCTCGCGCCGCGCGACATCGTCGCCCGCTGCATGGTCCAGGAGGTGGCGGAGGGACGCGGCGCCGGACCGCACAAGGACTACGTGCTGCTGGACTGCACCCACCTGGGCGCCGAGGTCCTCGAGACCAAGCTCCCCGACATCACCGAGTTCGCCCGCACCTACCTGGGCGTCGACCCCGTCGTCGAGCCGGTCCCCGTCATGCCGACCGCGCACTACGCGATGGGCGGCATCCCGACCAACGTCAAGGCCGAGGTGCTCTCGGACAACACGACCGTCGTCCCGGGCCTCTACGCCGCCGGCGAGTGCGCGTGCGTCTCGGTGCACGGCTCCAACCGCCTCGGCACCAACTCCCTCCTCGACATCAACGTCTTCGGCAAGCGCAGCGGCAACAACGCCGCCGACTACGCCAAGACGGTCGACTTCACCCCCCTGCCCGCCGACCCGGCCGGAGCGATCCGCGACATGCTCGCCTCGCTCCGCTCCGCGACCGGCACCGAGCGGATCGCCTCGATCCGCAAGGAGCTGCAGGACGAGATGGACAAGAACGCTCAGGTGTTCCGCACCGACGAGTCCCTCGAGGCCGTCACCGGGACCATCCAGCGCCTGCGCGACCGGTTCCGCAACATCTCGGTGCAGGACAAGGGCAAGCGCTTCAACACCGACCTCCTCGAGGCCGTCGAGCTGGGCTTCCTGCTCGACCTCGCCGAGGTCGTCGTCTACTCGGCGCGCAACCGCAAGGAGAGCCGCGGCGGCCACATGCGCGACGACTTCCCGAAGCGCGACGACGAGAACTACATGCAGCACACGATGGCGTACCTCTCCGGTGACGCCCACTCCTCCGACGCCGGTGACCACATCCGGCTCGACTGGAAGCCCGTCGTGATCACCCGGTACCAGCCGATGGAGAGGAAGTACTAGCCATGTCGACCGCTACCCTCGAGCAGCCGCCCGCCGCCCCCGCGGCCCCGGAGGCGATCACCGTCACGTTCATCATCCGCCGTTTCGACCCCGAGGTGGACGCCGAGCCGCGCTGGCAGGACTTCGACGTCGAGATGTACTCGACCGACCGCGTCCTCGACGCCCTGCACCGCATCAAGTGGGACCAGGACGGATCGCTGACCTTCCGCCGCTCGTGCGCGCACGGGATCTGCGGATCCGACGCGATGCGGATCAACGGCCGCAACCGCCTGGCCTGCAAGACGCTGATCAAGGATCTCGACATCTCGCAGCCGATCTACATCGAGGCGATCAAGGGCCTGCCCCTCGAGAAGGACCTCGTCGTCGACATGGAGCCGTTCTTCGCCTCCTACCGCGAGGTGCAGCCGTTCCTGGTCGCCAACACCCCGGCACCCAAGGGCAAGGAGCGCGTGCAGTCGGTCGCCGACCGCGCCCGCTTCGACGACACCACGAAGTGCATCCTCTGCGCCGCGTGCACGTCGTCCTGCCCCGTGTTCTGGACCGACGGGCAGTACTTCGGCCCCGCGGCGATCGTGAACGCCCACCGCTTCATCTTCGACTCGCGCGACGACGCCGGTGGAGCGCGCCTGGACATCCTCAACGACAAGGAGGGCGTGTGGCGCTGCCGCACGACCTTCAACTGCACGGAGGCGTGCCCGCGCGGCATCCAGATCACGCAGGCGATCGCCGAGGTGAAGCAGGCCGTCATCCGCGGCCGCGCCTGATCCTCCCCCTCGCGAAAGCGTCCGGCCCGCCGGGATCCTCGGATCCCGCGGGCCGGACGCGTTCCTGCGTGCAAGCGGGCGCGTGCACGAGAGCGCCGCGAGGCCTCAGTACGCTGGAGGAATGACCGAGGCGGCCGACACTCCCCGCGGGATCCCGGGCCTGTTCGAGCGGGTCATGCGGACGCGGCCGGTGCGGGTGATGCTCCACTACTCCGAGACCGGCGGGCCCCTCTTCGCCTCCGGACTCGCCTTCCAGGCCCTGTTCGCGGTGTTCGCGGCGCTCTTCGTCTTCTTCGCCGTCTTCGGCTTCTGGGTGCGCGACGACTCGGTGCTGCGCGACTCCCTCCTCGACCTGGTGACCCGCTCCGTCCCCGGCCTGATCGGCGGGAAGAACGCCCTCGTGTCGGTCGACGACCTGCTCGACTCGTCGATCCTCGGCTGGACGGGTGCGATCGCGGCCGCCGGCCTGCTCTGGACGGCGCTGAACTTCCTGGGGAGCCTGCGCCAGGCAGTCCGGCTGCTCTTCTCGCTCCCCGGACCCACGACCCTCTTCGTCCTGCTCAAGCTCAAGGACGCGGGGCTCGCCCTGGTCTTCGGGGCGGTGCTGCTGGTCTCGGCGGGTCTCTCCGTGTTCTCGACCTCGCTGGTAGACGTGGCGTTCGGCTTCCTCGGGATCGGCAGCGAGTCGATGCCGGCCCGTCTCGCCGGCAGCGCGGTCGGCCTGCTGATCATGCTCGCCCTGGACACGGGCACCCTGGCCGGCTCCTTCCGCATCCTCTCGGGCATCTCGATCCCCTGGAAGAACCTCTGGGCCGGCTCGCTGCTCGGCGGGATCGCTCTCGGCGCGCTCAAGGTCCTCGGGACGCAGCTGCTGGGCGGCGCCTCCCGCAATCCGCTGCTCGCCTCGTTCGCGGTCCTCATCGGTCTGCTGATCTGGTTCAACCTCGTCTGCCAGGTGATCCTGATCGCCGCGTCGTGGATCTCCGTCGGGATGAGCGACGCCGGGATCTCGGCGCGCAAGCTCACGCCGGAGGAGCGCGAGAAGGAGCGGGAGGAGCAGCTGCGCACCGCCCGCCGCACCCTCGCCGAAGCCGAGCGCGAGCGGCTTCGCGCCGCGCTGCCGGAGGCGTCCCTCCTCAAACGACGGCGCCTGGAGCGCCAGCTCGCGCAGCTCGAGGAGGAGCTCGAGCAGCTCGCCGCCTGACCCGGCGGTCCTCCTCCCGTTCAGCCCTGCGTCGCCGGGCCCGATTCGCCTGCCGAGTCTGTCCGTTTCTGTTGACTTCCCTCCCGAACGGGTCTAAAAAGAGGTAAACGCAGATCCGAGGTCGGAAACGACACCGCGGATCCGGCGCACCACCCACGGCGAGACGACGGAGTCCACATGTACGCACCGGAGCGGCACCAGGCGATCCTGGACCGCGCCCGCACCGACGGGCGCGTCGAGGTCCGCGACCTCGCCCTCTCCCTCGCCGTGACGCCGGAGACGATCCGCCGCGACCTCACCAGCCTCGAGAAGCGGGGCCTGCTGCGCCGTGCGCACGGCGGCGCCATCCCCGTCGAGCGCCTGGGCATCGAGCCCGAGGTCGCCGCCCGCGAGGGACACCTCGCCGGCGAGAAGGACCGCATCGCCACCGCGGCCCTCGCCGAGGTGCCCGACGGCGGCTCGATCGCCATCGACGCCGGCACCACCACGGTGCGGCTGGCGGAGCTGCTCCCCCTGGACCGCCGGCTGACGGTCGTCACCCACTCCCTCCCCGTCGCGATGGCGCTCGTCGGCCGGCCCAACATCGACCTCCACCTCATCGGCGGGCACCTGCGCGGAGTCACGCAGGCCGCCGTCGGGCCGTGGGCCGCCCAGGCCCTCTCCACGGTCTCGGTGGACGTCGCCTTCATCGGCACGAACGGCCTCAGCCTCGAGCGCGGGCTCACCACCCCCGATCTCGATGAGGCCGTCGTCAAGTCCGCGATCATCGCCTCCGCGCGCCGGGTCGTGGTCCTCGCCGACCACTCGAAGTTCGGCCGGCAGGACTTCGGGCACGTCGCTCCGCTGTCCGCGGTCGACACCGTCATCACCGACGCCGATGTCGACGACGAGCTCGCCGACGACATCGAGTCGGCCGGCCCGGAGGTCGTCCGCGCATGATCGTCACCGTCACCGCCAACCCGAGCATCGACGTCACCCTCTCCACGAGCGGCTTCGCCGTCGGCGAGGTCAACCGCGCGCACGACGTGCGGCGCGACCCGGCCGGCAAGGGCGTCAACGTCGCCCGTGCCCTCGCGCGCAACGGCGTCGAGGCGACCGCGGTCTACCCGGCCGACGCCTCCACCGGCGTCGACCTGTCCACGATGCTCCGGGCCGCCGGAGTCCGCTCGGCCAGTGCGGCGATCGCCCACCCGATCCGCACCAACATCACCGTGGTCGACGACCGGACGGGCCGCACCACCAAGATCAACGAGCCCGGCCCCGCCGTCACGGAGGAGGAGGCTCACGCCCTCTCCGAGCTGATCGGCGAGCACGTCTCGGCCTCGCCCCGCTGGCTCGTCGCCTGCGGCAGCGTCCCCCCGGGACTGGGAGCGGACTTCTACCCCGCCCTCGGCCGCCTCGCCCTGCACTTCGGCGTCCCCCTCGCCGTCGACACCTCGGGAGCCCCCCTGACCGCGATCATCGCGGCCGGCACCGCCACCCTGGTGAAGCCCAACCTCGAGGAGCTCGAGGAGCTCCTCGGCCGCTCCCTGACGACGGTCGGAGACGTCGTCGCCGGAGCCCGTGAACTCCTTCAGCTGCCCGACGCGCGAGCGCTCGTCAGCCTCGGAGAGCACGGCGCCCTCCTCGTCACGGCGCACGCGTCGTGGTGGGCGGGCGCCCCCGCCGTCGTGCCCCTCAGCACCGTCGGCGCCGGCGACAGCACGCTCGCCGGCTACCTCTCGGCCGTCGACGCCACGGAGGCGGAGCGCCTCGCGACAGCAGTCGCGTGGGGTACCGCCGCCGTCCAGCTCCCGGGCAGCGAAGCCCCGGGTCCCGACTCCCTCCGCCTCGACGACGTCTCCGTCGTCGAGAACCTTGACCCCACCCTCCCGATTGGAGAACTGAGCGCATGACTGCTCTCACCGAGGCGTCGACGGTCATCGTCGACCTCACCGCCGCCACGAAGGACGAGGCCACCGCGCAGCTCGCGAAGACGCTCGCCGACGCCGGCCGCGTCACCGACCTCGACGGCTTCCTCACCGACGTCCGCGACCGCGAGTCGCAGATGGCGACCGGCATGCCCGGCGGCATCGGGATCCCCCACGCCCGCTCCTCCCACGTCGTCTCGCCCAGCGTGGCGGTCGGCATCGCGAAGCAGGGCGTCGACTTCGGCGCCCCCGACGGCCCGGCCGACCTGATCTTCCTGATCGCGGCTCCGGACGGCGCCGACCAGGCGCACCTCAAGATCCTCGCCCAGCTCGCCCGCAAGCTGATCCACGAGTCCTTCACCGGTTCCCTCCGCGCCGCCGCCAGCGGCCAGGAGGTCGCGGACATCATCGCCCGAGAGGTCGTCGTCTCATGAGGATCGTCGCCGTCACGAGCTGCATCGCCGGCATCGCGCACACCTACATGGCGGCCGAGGCCCTCGAGCAGGCCGCGAAGAAGAAGGGGTACGAGATCCAGGTCGAGACCCAGGGCGCCGCGGGCTCCGATCCCATGTCGGACCGGACCATCGCCGACGCCGACGTCGTGATCCTCGCCGCCGACCTCGAGGTCCGCGGCAAGGAGCGCTTCGCCGGGAAGCCCACCCTCGAGGTGGGCACGTCGGAGGCGCTCGCGAAGGCGGCCGACGTCATCGACCGCGCCGTGGCGAAGGTGCAGGACGCGCCCGCCGCGAGCCCCGCCTCCGGCCCGCGCTTCGTCGCCGTGACCAGCTGCATCGCGGGCATCGCCCACACGTACATGGCGGCGGAGGCGCTCGAGCAGGCCGCGAAGAAGCGCGGCTACCCGATCCACGTCGAGACCCAGGGCGCGGCCGGCTCGGACGAGATGACCGCGGCCGACATCGCCGCCGCGGACGTCGTCATCCTCGCCGCCGACCTCGAGGTCCGCGGCAAGGACCGCTTCGCCGGCAAGCCGATCCTCCAGGTGGGCGTCGCCGAGGCACTGTCCAAGCCGGACGAGGTCCTCGACCGCGCTCTGGCCCTCCGCGGCTCCGGCTCCGCCGCGTCCGCCCCCGCCCGCTCGACTCCGGCCGCGGCCCCCGCCGCGCCGAAGAAGGTCGGCGTCGGCACGCGCATCCGCCAGAACCTGATGACCGGCGTCTCCTACATGATCCCGTTCGTCGCGGCGGGCGGTCTGCTGATCGCGCTGTCGTTCCTGTTCGGCGGCTACCGGATCGTCGACTTCACGGCCCAGCAGATCATCGACGACGGCTTCAACGTCGCGAACATCACCGACTGGGCCGGAGTGATGTTCCTGATCGGAAGCGCGACCTTCGCGTTCCTGGTGCCGGTGCTCTCGGGCTTCATCGCTTTCGGCATCGCCGACCGTCCCGGCATCGCGCCGGGCTTCCTCGGCGGCGCGGTCGCGGTCACCGTCGGCGCGGGCTTCCTGGGCGGCCTCGCCTCCGGCTTCATCGCCGGCTACGCGGCCCTCTACATCTCGCGGATCAAGCTCCCCGCGGTGTTCAAGTCGCTGATGCCCGTCGTGATCATCCCCCTGATCGCCACCTTCATCACCGGCTTCCTGATGTTCGTGGTGCTCGGAGCGCCGCTCCGCGCACTGAGCGAGGGCCTGTCGTCCTGGCTATCGGGCCTCTCGGGCGGCAACCTGATCATCCTGGGGATCATCCTCGGCCTCATGATGGCGTTCGACATGGGCGGTCCGGTCAACAAGGTGGCCTACGCCTTCGCGACCACCGGCCTCGCCTCCGTCCCCGCCGACGGCGACCCGAACTCCGTGCAGTTCAAGGTGATGGCGATCGTCATGGCCGCCGGCATGACCCCGCCGCTGGGTCTGGCCCTCGCCACGACGCTCCGCAAGCGCCTGTTCACCGACGCCGAGCGCCAGAACGGCAAGGCCGCCTACCTGCTGGGCGCGTCCTTCATCTCGGAGGGGGCCATCCCGTTCGCCGCGGTCGACCCGCTGCGCGTGATCCCGTCCGCCATGGTCGGCTCGGCCGTCACGGGTGCGCTCGTCGCGCTCTTCGGATCCACCCTCCGCGCCCCGCACGGCGGCGTCTGGGTCACCGGGCTCGTCGGGCAGCCGATCCTCTACCTGGTCGCCATCCTGGTGGGCATGGTCGTCACGGCCGTCTGCGTGATCATCGCGAAGAGCATCAAGCGCGCCCCAGTGGTCGCCGAGGTGCCCGAGCCCGCCACCGCGCAAGCCGTCCCCGCCTGATCCCCTCCGACCGACCGTCCTGAGCGGTCCCGCCGGCGGTCGCCTCCGCGCTCCCCCTCTCCGAGGGAGTGGCGCGAGGCGGCCGCCGGCTTCCGCGTTCCGGGGTGCGAGCGCGGCCGGGCGGCCCGCTCCGCGGCTCCGAATAGACTGCTCCGGTGACTCGCAGCACCCTCCGCATCGCCTCCGTCAACGTGAACGGCGTCCGCGCCGCCTACCGCAAGGGGATGGGCGACTGGCTCGCCGCGCGCGACGTCGACGTCCTGGCCCTGCAGGAGGTCCGCGCCTCCACGGACGACCTCACGGGGCTTCTCGGGGACGAGTGGGACGTGCTGCACGACGAGGCGACCGCCAAGGGGCGCGCCGGAGTCGCTCTCGCCTCGCGCAGGCGCGCCACGATCCACCGCGTGACCTTCGGCGCCGACGACTTCGACTCGGCCGGACGCTGGCTCGAGGCCGACTACGAGGTCGGCGGCCGCTCGCTCACCGTCGTCTCCACCTACGTCCACTCCGGCGAGGTCGGCACTCCCAAGCAGGTCGAGAAGTACCGCTTCCTCGACGCGATGGAGTCGCGCCTGCCCGAGATCCGGGCGCACAGCGAGCTCGCCGTGGTGATGGGCGACCTCAACGTCGGCCACCGCACGCTCGACATCAAGAACTGGAAGGGCAACGTCAAGAAGGCCGGCTTCCTCCCGGAGGAGCGCGCCTACGTCGACCGCTTCGTCGGCGCCGAGGGCGACCCGGACTACAACGCCGGTGCCGGACTGGGCTGGGTCGACCTCGGCCGCCGGTTCGCGGGCGAGGT
>NZ_PSUU01000052.1:0-22005 GCF_002932015.1 Rathayibacter sp. AY1H3 | reverse complement strand
CTCCTGCTCCGGCCGGCGCCGTTCCTCCGCGGACCGGCTCGGGACTCGCGAGCACCGGCGTCGAGACGGGCTGGACCGCCGCGCCCGTCGCCCCGCAGGCGCCCTCCGAGAGCACCTCTCCCGACACCGAGGACGCCCCCACCGGAAGCTGACACCGGAAGCTGACACCCGACCACTCGCCCCACCCGCCCCGCTCGCGGCGGGAACGCCGACGGCCCGGAGGACACTGTCCCCCGGGCCGTCGGCGTCGGTCAGCGCGCGTCGCGGCGGCGGCGCGTCACTCCGAGCGCGAGCGCTCCGCCGGCGAGCAGGGCGAGGGCCGCCGCGGCGGTCCAGCCCGTCTCGACGCCGGTGCTCGCGAGTCCCGAGCCGGTCCGCGGAGGAACGGCGCCGGCCGGAGCAGGAGCCGGCGTGCGGGTCGGCTCGGCCGTGGGCTGCGCGGTCGGCGCCATGGTCGGCTCAGCCGTCGGCGCCACCGTCGGCTCGACGGTCGGCCCAACAGTCGGTCCCGGAGTCGGCACCGTCCCCGTCCCGAACACGGACTCCGCGGAGCCGAGCGACGCGAGCACCGTTTCGCCGTTCGCGTCGTCCACGCCGTCGTTGTCGGTCACCGCGAACACCTCGCCGGAGCCGGTGATGCCGAGGCCCTCGAGCTTCTCCTGTGTCCAGCCGTTCCCGGCCTGCAGCGCGGGCAGCACGTCGACCGCGAGGGTCTTCTCGAGCATCGGCAGCGTCTCGCCGACCGCCGCGCCGGCCTCCGTCGGCAGCGGCACCGTGTACACGGCCTTCAGCGCGGCGTCCGGCCCGTTGAGCTTGTCGCGCTCGATCACCGCGAGCGTGCCCGCGGGGGTCAGCGTGATCTCCGAGAGCCCGTTCCAGTCGCCGTCCGCCCCGGACACGGCCTCCAGCGGGTAGCCGAAGAAGCTCCAGCTGTCGGCGGCGACGTCGTAGCGCCCGATCCGGACCACTCCGTCGGCGTCGATCGAGGCCTCGCGCTGCAGTGCCGTCCAGACGATCTCACCGGCGGCGCCGTCCTCGACGGTCACTCCCTCGAAGCCCTGCTTGCCCAGTGCGGAGGCGAGCTCCGCGGGCAGGGCGATCCGCTCGGTCACCGCGGCGTCCGCGTCGAGCCGCAGGAGCGCGTTGCCGTCGCCTGTCCCGCCCTCCGTCACGGCCCAGAAGCCGCCGTCGACGCGGGCGGCGATCCCCTCCAGATCCAGAGCGGCGGGCTCGCCGCCCTCGGTCACCGTGAGGGTCGTGTCGAGCAGCGCCGGCGAGACGGAGGTGTCGATCGAGTGGAGGGTGCTCGGCGCGTAGGCGCTGTCGCTCACCGCGTACAGGCGGTCGGGCGCCGCCGGATCGGTCGAGAGGCCCGAGAGCGCGCCCCAGGGCAGCGGCGATCCGTCGACGTCGGCCGACAGCACGGTCGGGAACGCGGGGGCGGAGGCGCCGAGCGCGTAGAGCTGCACGCTCGCGCGGACGGCGGCCTCGGCGTCGTCGGTCTCGCTCGAGACGACCAGCAGGTCGCGCTCGGGCAGGGCGAGCAGCCCCTCCGGACCCGGGGTCGACGGCAGCGCCTGCACGAAGCGCGGCGCGGTCGGCTCCGACACGTCGTAGACGGCCACGAAGTTGGCCCGCTCGGCGCCGACGAACACGTAGGGGACGCCGTCGAAGGTGGCCGAGAGCAGGCCCTCGGGCTCGGAGCCCTTCGCGTCGGAGCGCTTGTCCGGGTAGAGCCCGAGGCGCACCGCGAGGTGGTCGAACGAGTTCCCGGCGTCCCACTGCACGGCCCCGGTCGCGGCGTCGAGGATCGACCAGCCGCGCGTGCCGCCCTTCCAGTCGCCCTCGTTCGCGATCGCGACGTGGTCGTCGCCGACCCAGCCGATCGCGTCGGGCTCGCGCGGGACGTCGGTGATCGAGCCGGTCAGCGAGATCGAGTCGTCGTCGAGCGTGTCGATGCCGCTGACGGAGGCGGTGCCAGCGGTGTACGAGGCGGTGACGGAGCGGGTGGCCAGGTCGACGATCGCGACGGCGTTGTTCTCCTGCAGCGTCACGGCGACGGCCGTGTCGGCCGGGTTGATCGAGACGTACTCGGGCTCCGGGTCCGACGGGGTGTCGAGGCCGGCGAGACCGGTGAGGTCGACGTGCTCCGGCACCCAGGCGGAGGGGTCGCCCGCGAGGTCCATCACCACGAGCTCCCCGGCGGGCGCCTGCGGGAGGTCGCCCTCCTCGCCGCCCTCGGGGGCGAGGTCCTCGTCGCGCTGGTTCTCGATCGCGATGACCGCGGTCGAGCCGTCGGTGGTGACGTCGATGGAGTCGGGCTGGCCGCCGAGCTCGATGCTCGCGACGGGCGCGAGGTCGTCGGCGTGCAGCACGCTGACGTGGCCGGAGGGGTTCGCGAAGTCGCCGTCGCTCGTGTCGACCACCGCGAGGACGTACTCGCCGGTCGCGTAGACCGAGGTCGGCTCGCCGCCCACGCCGACGCCGCCGAGCGGCTCGGGGGAGTCGGGGTCCGAGATGTCGAGGACGTCGATGCGCTGCCCGGCGGAGTCCGTCGAGTAGACCAGGCGGCCGTCGGGCGACGCGCTCGAGATCTCGGCGACGGCGGAGTCGGCGGACGGGTCGGCCGCGTTGAGGTAGGCCGGCACCGTGGCGATGCGGGTGAAGAAGGAGTCGCCCGCGGCGGAGGCGGGCAGGGCCGCGGCTCCGAGGGTGCAGCCGGCGAGGGTGACGGCGAGGGCGAGGGCGGCGGTGCGGGTGCGGGTGCGGGTGTGACGAGAGGACACGGGTCTCCTGAGCGGCTTCGAAGGAACCCGCCCACGCTGGCCGCCCCCGGTGAACGCCCCGCCGCCCGCAGGTGTCCGCCCGGCGAACGCGCGGTGGCGGAGCCGCGACCGGGCGGGGGTCTCGAGACGCCGGCACGGACGCCTCGAGATCCGCCGGGCGGCGTGGTCAGCGCGCGAGGCCCTCCGCGGCCGAGCCCCAGGAGCCGAGGGCCGCGCGGACTCGCTCGTCGCGCGCGAGCGTCAGCGCCTCCGCGTACCCCTCCTCCAGCACGTCGTCGAGCCGCACCCGCGCACCCGTCTCGGAGGAGCGGACCGCCGCCTCCACCATCGCGAGGCTCCGCACGTTCGAGTGCACCTCGCCCGAGGGCACCGCCCCCGAGCCCAGCACCCGCACGAACTCCGCGAGCGAGCCCGCGATCTCCTCGGGCACGGGCTCGAGCGCGGCGGTCCGCACCGCCTCCGACTCGCGCGACTGCCACTCCGGAGCGCCGTCGCCGTCCCAGTGCGCGGTGCCGCCGGCCCCGTTCACGCGCCAGTCGCCGTTCCACGAGGTCTCGAGGCCGTCGGCGCACCAGCTGCCGGTGTAGCTGAAGCGCACTCCGCCGGCGAACTCGAACACGGCGCTCGCCGCGGCTCCGTCGGCGTACCAGCTCCAGCCCGGGTTGTACTCCTCGCAGTAGACCGCGACCGGGTCGCTGTCGAGCAGGTACCGCGCCGCGTCGAAGGCGTGGATCGCCATGTCGACCAGGAGCACGTGGTCCATCTCGTCGCGGAAGCCGCCGAAGCGGGGCGCCTTCGCGAAGTGCACGGAGGCGGTGCCCAGCTGCCCGAGCCCGGCGATCTGCTCGCGGAAGGCGGTGATCGCCGAGTAGTAGCGGCGCGACTGGCTGGTCATCAGGAGCCGGCCCGAGGCCTCGGCCGTCGCCGCGAGCACCAGCGCCTCGGCGATGGTCGGTGCGATCGGCTTCTCGGAGAGCACGGGCAGCCCGGCGAACAGCGCCTCCGAGCTGACGGGCAGGTGCGCCCGCGGCACGGTCACGTTGACCACGGCGTCGGCGCCGGAGCGCGCGGCGACCTCGGCGACGGAGGTGCCGACCGCGACCGGGCCGACCCCCTCCTCCTCCGCGGCAGCCGTGGCGAGGTCGACGTCGAGGTCGACCAGGCCGACGAGCTCGGCGTCCGGGGAGTCGCGGATGGTGCGGATCCAGGCGCGGCCCATCGCGCCGGCGCCGACCTGGACGAGGCGGACCGTCATCGGACGAGCGCTCCCTCGTAGTCCTGGCCGTTGTGGAAGTCCTCGGTCTCGTAGCGCTGCAGCACCGGGAGGCGGCGCTCGGGGCGCGAGGAGCGCACCCACTCGACGCCGTTCGCGATCACGCGGCGCACCTCGGCCTGGTGGTAGACGGGGTAGTCCTGGTCGCCGGGGGAGAAGAAGAAGATGCGCCCGTGGCCGCGCTTCCAGGTCATGCCGGAGCGGAAGACCTCGCCGCCCGAGAAGGTCGAGAGGAACACGAGCTCGTCGGGCGCCGGCACGTCGAAGAACTCGCCGTACATCTCCTGCTGCGGGATCAGGAAGGGGTGCGGGATCCCCTGGGCGATGGGGTGCGTGGGGTCGACGGTCCAGACCAGCTCGCGGTCCTGCTCCGAGCGCCAGCGCAGCGTGCAGGTGGTGCCCATGAGCTTGCCGAAGATCTTCGACCAGTGGCCGGAGTGCAGGACGACGAGGCCCATGCCCGAGAGGACGTGGCGCTGGACGCGCTCGACGATCTCGTCGGAGACGTCGCCGTGGGCCATGTGGCCCCACCAGACGAGCACGTCGGTGGCGTCGAGGACGTCCTCGGTGAGGCCGTGCTCGGGCTCGTCGAGCGTGGTGGTGGAGACGGTGGCGCGCTCGCCGAGGTTCTCGCGGATGCCGTCGGCGATCGTGCTGTGCATGCCGTCGGGGTAGATCGCGCGGACCTTCTCCTCGATCTGCTCATGGCGGTTCTCGCCCCAGACGAGGACGCGGACGGGGGAGGAGGGTGTGGTCACGGTGTTCCTTCTTCGACGGTGGAGACGGTGCGGCAGTGGGCGGCCCGACACGGGGTTAACCGCTTTACCGGCCGCGTCTCCTAGGATGCGGGAGACGTCCGCCCCGCGTCAACCACGGCCGGGCGGCGCGAGCGGAGGAGGCGCGGTGGCCACGATGAGGGACGTCGCGCGCCTCGCGGGGGTCTCGATCGCGACGGTCTCGTTCGTGGTCAACGACACCAAGCCCGTCTCGCCCGAGACCCGCGAGCGGGTGCGGGCGGCGATGCGCGAGCTCGGCTTCCGGCCGCACGCCCTGGCCCGCGCTCTCGCGCGGCGCCGCTCCGGGATCGTCGCGGTCGTCTATCCGCTCGTGTCGAGCCGGCCGCTCAACACCGCCACCTCGTTCCTGCTCGGAGCCGCCGAGGCCGCGGCGGAGCAGGACCACTCGATCGTCCTGTGGCCGACGGTCGGCGGCTCCGACCGCCTCGCCGACCTGCGCGCCGACGGCCTGATCGACGGCGTCGTGCTGATGCAGGTCACCAGCGAGGACGAGCGCGTGCCGGTCCTGCGGGACTTCGGCACGCCCTTCGCCCTCATCGGGCGCACCCGTGACCCGTCCGCCCTCGACTGGGTCGACATCGACTTCGAGGGGATGGTCGAGGAGGCGCTCGGCCGGCTCGCCGGCCTGGGGCACGCGCGGGTGGCGCTCGTGCTCGGCCCGGACCGCGACGCCGCGGCCGACTTCGGCCCCTACGCGCGCACCCAGGAGGCGTTCGCACTCGCCTGCGCGGCCCGCGGCGTCGAGGGCGTGCTGCTGCGCTGCGAGGAGTCGCCCGCCGGAGGCCGCACCCTCGCCCGCTCGTTCGACCCCTCCTCCGCGACCGCCGTGGTGATCGTCAACGGGGGCGCCGCCGTTGGATTCGCGCACGAGGTGCGGCACCGCGGGCTGCGCGTGCCCGAGGACCTCTCGATCGTCCTGCTCGCCTCCGACCCCGACGTCGCCGACCTGGCCGACCCGGCACTCGACCTGCTCGTCGCGCCCGGCCGCGAGCTCGGCCGCCGCGGAGTGGAGGCGCTGCTCGCCCGCCTCGCCGACCCGGCGGCGCCGCTCCTCCAGGAGCGCATCGGCGGCCCGTGGCGCCCCGGCGGCTCGGTCGCCCCTCCGCGCTGACGGCCGGCGCCCCGGGAAGCCCCGGGAGCGCGCGCTACGGCACGATCGAGTCGATGTAGCCGCCGTCGACGCGCACGGCGGCGCCCGTGGTGGCCGAGGCGAGCGGGGAGGCGAGGTACGCCACCATGTGGGCGATCTCCTCCGGCTCGATGAGGCGCTTCAGCAGCGACTGCGGCCGATGCAGGCGCATGAACTCGCGCTGCGCCTCCTCCCACGGGAGCTCGCGGTCGACCAGCTCGTAGACGAAGTCCTCGACGCCGCCCGTGTGGGTCGGCCCGGCGAGCACGCTGTTCACCGTCACCCCGGTGCCGGCGGCGGCCTTGGCGAAGCCGCGCGAGACGCCCAGCAGCGCGGTCTTCGACACTCCGTAGTGGATCATCTCGGCGGGCGTGACGACGGCGGAGTCGCTGCCGATGTAGAGGACGCGGCCCCACTCGCGCTCCATCATCCCCGGGAGGTAGGCGCGGGTGAGGCGCACGCCGGTGAGCACGTTGACCTCGAAGTAGCGGCGCCACTCGTCGTCGTCGATGGAGAGCGCATCGGCGGAGCCGAAGATCCCGAGGTTGTTGACGAGCACGTCCACGTCGGCGGCCGCGCGCAGGAGGGAGGCCGTGCCCTTCTCCGTCGACACGTCGGCCGCGACTCCGCGCACCCGCGCCTCCGGCACCGCCGCGCCGACGGCCTCGATCGCCCGGCGGATCGACCGCTCGGAGCGGGCGTTCACGATCACCTCGGCGCCCGCCTCCGCGAGCGTCGTCGCGATGGCCAGCCCGATGCCCTGCCCCGACCCCGTGACGAGGGCCGTGCGCCCGGTGAGATCCAACCCGATCATGCTGCTCCGCTCCGCTCCGCGCCGCCGCCCGCCGGCCGCGCTCGGGGTCGAGCATGCCACCGAGCCCTGACATCCGGCCCACTCCCGGCTGAGGACGCCCGCGGGTCGCCGCGGCGTCGCTCGGAACGGCGGAGACCGTTGCCAACCGGACACTCGTGCGTTACGGTCTAACCAATCGGCAATACGTATTACCCACGGGTAGTAGGCCGATGACCCAGACTGTCGACGAGGACGAGGCGGACGCGTGACCCCGATGCAAGCAGATGTCGCCGTGATCGGCGGCGGCCTCGGAGGAGTGGCCGCGGCGATCGCCCTCGCCCGCAACGGCCTCTCGGTCGTGCTGACCGAGCAGTACCCGTGGCTGGGCGGTCAGCTCACCTCGCAGGGCGTCCCGCCGGACGAGCACACCTGGGTCGAGCAGTTCGGCGTCACCGCCGACTACCGGCGCCTCCGCGACGGCATCCGCGGCTACTACCGCCGCAACTACCCCCTCACCGCCGAGGCGATGCGCGACGACCGCCTGAACCCCGGCCGCGGACTCGTGAGCAGGCTCTGCGCCGAGCCCCGCGTCGCCGTCGCCGTGCTCGACGAGATGCTCGCCCCTTACCGCTCGAGCGGAGCGATCCGCGTCGTCACCGGCGTCGTCCCCTTCGCCGTCGACGGCGGCCCGGGCCGGATCGAGCGCGTCCTGCTGCGCGACGCGGTCTCGGGCGAGGAGCTCGCCGTCTCCGGACGGTACGTGGTCGACGCGACCGAGACGGGGGAGCTGCTCCCCCTCGCGGAGGTCGACTACGTCACGGGGTCCGAGTCGCGCGACGAGCACGGCGAGCCCAGCGCTCCCGCCGTCGCCGACCCGATGAACGTGCAGGCCGTCACCTGGTGCTTCGGCTTCGACAGCGCGGACGGCGACCACACCATCGAGCGCCCGGCCGACTACGACTACTGGCACGAGTACGAGGTGCCGTTCTGGGGCGGGAAGCTCCTCTCCTTCACCGCGCCGAACCCGAGGACGCTGCGCCCCGAGACCCGCACGATGCACGTCAACGCCGTGGGCGACACCCGCACCGCCGACCAGCGCGCGCAGGGCGGGGACACCGACCTCTGGATGTTCCGCCGGATCCTCGCGACCGAGACCCTCCGACCGGGCGCGCTCGACAGCGACATCGTGCTCGCGAACTGGCCGATGCTCGACTACCTCGACAGCTCGATCCTCGACGTGCCGGAGCCGGAGAAGCACCTCGCCGGCGCCCGCGCGCTCTCGCTGTCGTACTTCTACTGGCTCCAGACCGAGGCGCCCCGACCCGACGGCGGCCGCGGCTGGCCCGGGCTCCGGCTCCGCGGCGACGTGATGGGCACCGCCGACGGCCTCGCGCAGGCCCCCTACATCCGCGAGTCCCGCCGGATCCGCGCGCTCACCACCGTGCGCGAGCAGGACGTCTCCGTCGCCGCCCGCGGGACGGGGAGCCCTGCGCGCTTCGACGACTCCGTCGGCGTGGGCATGTACCGGATCGACCTGCACCCGACCACCGGAGGCGACAACTACCTCGACGTGGAGTGCTCGCCGTTCGAGATCCCGCTCGGCGCCCTCGTGCCGCGCACCCCGACGAACCTGCTGCCCGGGGGCAAGAACATCGGGACGACGCACATCACCAACGGCGCGTACCGCCTCCACCCCGTGGAGTGGAACATCGGCGAGGCCGTCGGCGAGCTGGCGGCCCTCGCCCTCGCCGAGGACCTGTCGCCCCACGAGATCGCCGCCGACCCCGCCCTCGTCGCCCGCCTGCAGGCGAGGCTCGAGTCGCGCGGCGTAGAGACCCACTGGCCCGACGTCGTCGGGTACTGACCGGGAACACCGAGAAGACCATTGGAGAAAGAGAGACGATGAGACCAGCGAAGAAGCTGATGGCCTCGCTCGCCGCAGTCGGAGTGATCGCCGCCCTCTCGGGCTGCGGCGCCGCCGGCGGCGGGGACGACTCAGCACCCGTCGCTCTGAGGATGTCCGTCTGGACCTCCGACGAGAAGCAGCTCGCCCTGTTCGACTCGATGGCCGACGAGTACATCGCCGACCACCCCGAGATCGAGTCCGTGACCTTCGAGTCCCTCCCGTTCGCGGACTACAACTCGACCCTGACCACGCAGGCCGCGGGCGGCAACGCCCCCGACCTCGCCTGGGTCGGCGACATCGCGAAGGACCTGATCGACGCCGGAGCGCTCGCTCCGCTGACCGAGACCTTCGAGGGGACCGAGGGCTACGAGTACGACGACATCCTGCCCAGCGTGTCGCAGTCGTTCAGCCAGGACGGCGAGCTCTACGCGTACCCGTTCTCCAACTCGCCGTTCGCGCTGTACGTGAACCAGGACCTCATCGCGCAGGCCGGGCAGACCGTCGACCCCGCGACGCTCACCTGGGAGGACGTCGACCGCATCGGCGCGGCCGTCAACGAGTCGACCGGCAAGGCCGGCTACATCATCCGCGACTTCGACTTCTCGGGCTGGCTGAGCCTCGCGAACCTCTGGGCGGGCTGGGGAGCCCAGCCGTGGAGCGACGACGGGACCCAGTGCACGATGGACTCGCCCGAGATGGTGGAGGCGTTCCAGTTCTTCCACGACTCGGTCTACGTCAGCGGCGCGACCCCCGGACCCGGCGTGACGGCGGACTTCTTCGCCGGCGACGCCGCGTTCACGACCGCGCAGGTCTCGCGCGCGAGCCTGCTCGACGGCTCGTTCCCGTTCGAGATCTACCCGCTGCCCGTCGGCCCCGCCGGCGAGTACGGCAACATCGGCCAGGCCGGCATGGCCGCGCTCGCAGGCGGCGACCACGTGGAGGAGGCGACCGGCTTCCTCTCGTTCATGACCAACCCGGAGAACTCCGCCAAGCTCGCGCAGTTCTTCCCGCCGCCCCGCGAGTCGCTGCTGTCCGGTGAGGAGCTGGCGAAGGTCAACACCCGCCTCAGCGCCGAGCAGCTCGACCGCGTCGTGGTCGACGAGCTCGCCGACGTGTCCGCCACCCCTCCGGTGACGAGCCCCGCCGAGATCACCTCGGTCGGCAAGACGGCGCTGGACCGCATGTGGTCGGCCGACGCCGACGTCGCCGAGGTGCTCGGAGGCGTCTGCGACGCCATCGCGCCCGTCCTCCAGGGGAAGTGATCCCGTGACCGCGACCTCGACGGACAGCCGCCGATCCGCTCCCGCCGGCGCCTACTGGAACCTCCGGCGCCGCGACGCGCTCGCCGGCTGGCTCTTCATCGCGCCCCAGCTGCTCGGTGTGATCGTGTTCGTGCTGCTGCCCGTCGGGCTCGCGGTCTGGTTCAGCCTCAACGAGTGGAACGTCTTCACCGGCTCCATGACCTTCGTGGGCGGCGAGAACTACGAGCGGGCGATCAACGACCCGAGCATCGGCGCGGTGCTCGGCACGACCGCGGTCTTCTCCGGGGGAGTGGTCGTCCTGAACCTCGCCCTCGGGCTGGGCCTGGCCGTGCTGCTGAACCGGAGGATCCCGGGCGGCGCCCTGTTCCGCACGCTCTTCTTCTCGCCCGTCGTCATCTCGGTGGTCGCCTGGACCCTCGTCTGGGGCTTCCTCCTCCAGGACAACGGCGCGATCAACGGCCTGCTCTCGCTGGTCGGCCTCGACGGGCCGAACTGGCTCCAGGAGGGACCCACCGCGATGGCGAGCGTCATCGTCACGCAGGTCATCCGCAGCGTCGGCGTCAACATGGTGCTCTTCCTCGCCGCGCTGCAGGGGGTGCCGGGCGACCTCTACGAGGCGGCCCGCCTGGACGGCGCGAGCCCCCGCGCGATCTTCTTCCGGATCACGCTCCCGCTCATCTCGCCCACCCTGCTCCTCACCGGCATCCTCACGATCGTCGGCTCGCTGCAGGCGTTCGCACAGGTCGCCGTCCTGACCGAGGGCGGGCCGGAGCTGTCGACGACAGTGCTCGTCTACTACGTGTTCCAACAGGCCTTCGAGTTCAGCGACATCGGCTACGGCGCGACGCTCTCGCTGATGCTGCTCCTCTTCGTCCTGATCCTCACGGTCGTGCAGTGGCAGCTGCGCAGGAAATGGGTCTTCTATGAGAACTGACGCCGTCGTCGAGCAGGGGACCCCGCTCACGCCACGCCTCGAAGCCGTCCCGGAGCCGCCCGTCAAGCGCCGCCGCGGCCGCAGCCCGCTCATGACCGCCCTGCTCGTCGTGACGCTGATCCTGCTCGTGCTGCCGTTCGCGGTGCCGACGTTCTGGATGATCGCCTCGTCGTTCAAGCCGGTGAACGAGATCTTCTCGAACCCGCCGACCCTGCTGCCGGACTCGCCGAGCCTGGCGGGCTACGCCGAGGCGTTCCGGTTCCAGCCGTTCGCGCTCCAGTACTGGAACAGCCTCTACATCGCGGTCACGGTCACCGTGGTCACGCTGCTGGTGTCGAGCCTGGCCGGCTACGCCTTCGCCCGGATCCCGTTCCCAGGCCGCAACGCGGTGTTCCTCGTCGTCCTGACCGGCCTGCTGGTGCCGACGGAGGTGACGATCATCCCGCTGTTCCAGATCTTCCGGCAGCTCGGCTTCATCGACACCCACGTGCCGCTGCTGCTGGTGCCGATGGTCGGAGCGCCGGCGGTGCTGGGCACGTTCATCATGCGGCAGTACTTCATCGCGATGCCCGGCGAGCTCGAGGAGGCCGCGCGCCTGGACGGCCTCGGCCGCTTCGGGATCTGGCGGCGCATCTTCCTGCCGCTGTCCAAGCCCGCGCTGTCGGCCGTCGCGATCCTGACCTTCCTCGGGTCCTGGAACATGTACCTCGAGCCGACGGTCTACCTGACCTCGCCCGAGCTCTTCACCCTGCCCCAGGCGCTCACCCGCTTCACCGACGCCTACGGCGGGGAGATGTGGGACGTGCAGCTCGCCGCGGCGACGATGACGGTCGTGCCCGTGCTGGCCGTGTTCCTCCTCGCTCAGCGGCAGTTCGTGGAAGGGCTCGCGCACTCCGGTCTGAAAGGCTGACCCGGTGTTCACGGATCGCCCCCTCGCCGCCCTCCGCGAGTTCCGTGCGGAGGTCACGGAGCCCGACGACTTCGACGCCTTCTGGCGGGCCACCCTCGCGCTCGGGCGGGAGGGCGGCCCCGCCGTGAGCGCCGCGCCGGTCGACGCGGGCCTCCCGCTGGTACGGGTGCGGGACGTGCGGTTCCCCGGCTTCGCGGGCGAGCCGATCGCCGCCTGGCTGGTGACCCCCGCAGCGGACCCGGGCGCCCCGCTCCCCGTGGTGATCGAGTACCCCGGGTACGGCAGCGGACGGGGCCGTCCGATCGAGCACCTCTGGATCGCCGCCGCCGGGTACGCGCACCTGGTCGTCGACGCGCGAGGCCAGGGAGCCGGACGCCTCGCCCGCTCCGGAGCCACCCCCGACCCCCACGGCAGCGGACCCGCGTACCCCGGGGTCACGACCCGCGGCATCGAGTCGCCCGAGACGTACTACTACCGGCGCCTGATCGCGGACGCGGCGCTCGCCGTCGACGCCGTGGAGGCGCTCCCCGGGCTGGACCCGGACCGCGTGTCGGTCTTCGGCGGCAGCCAGGGCGGAGCGCTCGCGACCGCCGCGGCGGCGCTGCGCCCCCGGGTGCGCGCCGCGATCGCCCTGGTGCCCTTCCTCTCCGACGTCCTGCGCGCGACGACCATCACGAACGAGGCGCCCTACGTGGAGATCGCCCGCTACCTGGCGACCCGCCCCGAGGACCTCGACGCCGTCGAGCGGACCCTCTCCTACGTCGACGGCGTCCACTTCTCGCGGCGCCTGCGCTGCCGGGTGCACCGCTCGGTCGGCCTGATGGACCCGATCTGCCCGCCCTCGACGGTCTTCGCCTCCCACAACGTCTCCGGCGGCGAGACGTCGATCGACGTGTGGCCGTACAGCGGGCACGAGGGCGGCGGGGTCGGCGACCGCGAGCGGGCGCTGGAGGTGCTGCGAGAGGTCCTGTGACCGGACGGGCGTGACCCCGCGTCTCAGCGCGTCGGCGCCTCCTCCATCCCGAGCCGCATCGCCAGATCCATGGCGCGCAGGCGGGCCGGCGAGACGTCGTAGGGCAGGCTCCGGATGATCTCGCCGGCGCTCCGGGCGCGGGAGCCCTGTGCGGGATCGGGGGCCGGCGCGGGGTCCTCGGGCGGGTGCGCCTCGTCCCACGCGTCGAAGATCGCGTCGTCCTCCTCGAGCTGACCGGACTCCTCGACGACGCGCATCAGCCGGGCCTCGAAGGCGTGCCGCTCCTGCGCCACCTGCTCCACCCGGGGGTCGTCCTCGGCGACCGTGTCGTCGAGGGCCTCCTCGGCGGCGTCGACGCGGTCGGCCTCCGCCCGCAGCGCCGGATCGGCGGCGAGGACGACGAAGCGGCCGGCCTGGGAGACGGCGCCCAGCGGGCCGAACATCCGCTCGGTGACCAGCAGGGTGTCGAGGTCGGCCTGGCGCAGCGAGCCCTCGGGCGCGCCCTCGAGGCGGCGCGAGACGATGTCGTCGAGCAGCCCCAGCCGGCCGCCGAGGGTCCGCATGCGCCGGACCGAGGCCCGCTTCCGCTGCAGCTCCTCCTCCTGCGCGGCGAGCGCGGCGTCCAGCCGCGCGAGGACGCCCGCGACCTCGTCCTCGCGGTCGGCGCTGTCCTCGGCGCCGGCCGGGGCTGCGACGGCGAAGGCGTCCCGGATGTCCTCGAGTGCGACCCCGGCGTCGGCCACGCGGCGGATCCAGAGCAGCCGGATGATGTCGTCGTAGCCGTAGCGCCGACGACCGTCTCCGCCCCGCTCGCGCTCGGGAAGCAGGCCGAGCCGGTGGTAGTGGCGGATCGCCCGCGGAGTGACGCCGGCGAACGCGGCGGCGTCGCCGATCTGCACCTGGCGGGGCGGGGCGGGGAACGACTGCATGAGGGACCTCTCCGATCGGGACCTTGTGCATCGAGCAGACCACATGACGCAGGGGCAGGAGCAAGCCGGCCCGGCCTGCTCCCGCCCCGCGTCCCCTCGCGCTCAGCGCGCCAGGCGCACCGTCGCGATCTCGAACGGGCGCAGCTCGAGCCGCACGTCGGCCGACTCCGCCTCGACGGAGCTCTCGATGCGGACCTGCTCGGTCGGGCGCTCCATCAGGTCGGTGCGGGTGACCGCCCGGACGGCGAAGGCGGCGCGGAGGGTCGCTGCGGCGCGGCGGCCGAGCGACTCGTAGAGCCGCACGATCACGTCGCCGCTCCCGTCGTCCGCCGCCTTCACGGCCTCGACGATGACCGAGGGGTCGTCGATCGACACCAGGGGAGCGACGGGCGCGGCGCCGGTGAGCCTTCGGACCGGGGTGTTCAGCGCGTAGCCGGCCTCGACGGCGTCGGGCAGCTCGGCGCCGACCACGAGCGAGACGGCGAGGCGGTGGCGGCCCTGGTCGGCGTCCGGGTCGGGGAACAGCGGCGCGCGCAGGAGCGAGAGCCGGACCGTGGTCGTCGGGGTGCCGGCCGCGGCGCGGTCGCGGGTGATGTCGTGCCCGTAGGTGGAGTCGTTGACGACCGCGACGCCGAAGCCCGGCTCGCCGACGTGCACCCAGCGGTGCGCGACGGTCTCGAAGCGGGCGGCGTCCCACGTCGTGTTCACGTGGGTCGGCCGGTGCACGTGGCCGAACTGGATCTCGGACGTCGCCCGGTCCGAGAGCAGGTCGAGCGGGAAGGCGAGCTTGAGCAGCTTGCGGCGCTCGTGCCAGTCGATGTCGAGGTCGAGGTCGACGGCCGCCCGACCGATCTGCAGCGAGACGGTCTGCACGACCGTGGAGCCGCCGAACGAGCGGGTGATCACGACCGCCGGCACCTCGCGGCCGAGCGGGTCGCTCACGGTGCCGGCGCGGACCGAGTCGACGCCGACGAGGTCCTCCACCGTGCGGCGGTAGTTGTCGTCGAGGTCCCAGGCGTCCCACTTGTTCGGGGTGTCGCGGTGGAGCTGGAGGAGCCCCGCGGCGGCGCCGGCGGGCACGACCTCCCGGCCGCTCGCGAGGTCCACGACCGACTCGAGGAGCCCGGAGGCGCCGATCCGCACCCGGACGAGCCCGTTGTCGAGGACGTGGGCGTCGCCGTCGGAGCGGAGCGTCGGGGCCGAGTGCTCCGCGGCGGGGTCGGCCGCGGCCGCGCCGAGCGCCGGCACGCCCCCGACGGCGAAGGGGGAGGAGTTCACCAGCAGCTCCGCGGAGCCCTCGCCGGCGAGGGCCCGGACTGCCTCGGCGATCATCTCCTCGATCCGCTGCGCGATGCGGGCGTAGTTCTCCTCCGCCTCGCGGTGCACCCAGGCGATGGAGGTGCCGGGCAGGATGTCGTGGAACTGCTGCAGGAGGACCGTCCGCCACATCTCGCGCAGCTCGTCGGCCGGGTACGGGACCCCGGCGCGGACGAGGGCCGTGGTCGCCCACAGCTCGATCTCGCGGAGCAGGTGCTCGCTGCGGCGGTTGCCCTGCTTGGTGCGCGCCTGCGACGTGTAGGTGCCGCGGTGGAACTCGAGGTAGAGCTCGCCCGACCAGGTGGGCGCGTCCGGGTACTCGGCCTGCGCCTCCTCGAAGAAGCGGCGGGGCGTGGACAGCTCGACGGTCGGCGAGCCCTCGAGGCTGCGCGTGCGGCGGGCGGCCGCGATCATCTCGCGGTTGGGGCCTCCTCCGCCGTCGCCGTAGCCGAAGGGCACGAGCGACATGGTGCCGCTGCCCTTCTCGGCGTACTGGCGCTCGGCGCGGGCGAGGTCCTCGCCGGAGAGGTCGGAGTTGTAGAGGTCGACGGGCGGGAAGTGCGTGAACACGCGGGTGCCGTCGATGCCCTCCCACCAGAAGGTGTGGTGGGGCATCGTGTTGGTCTCGTTCCACGAGATCTTCTGCGTGAGGAACCAGCGCCCGCCTGCTCCGGCGATGATCTGCGGCAGCGCCGCGGAGTAGCCGAAGGAGTCCGGGAGCCAGACCTCCTCGGTGTCGATCCCGAACTCGTCGAGGAAGAAGCGCTTGCCCTCGAGCAGCTGGCGCACGAGCGCCTCGCCGCCGGGCATGTTCGTGTCCGACTCGACCCACATCCCGCCGACCGGCACGAAGCGGCCCGCGAGCACGTGGCCGCGGACGCGCTCGAACAGCTCCGGGTGGTCGCGCTTCAGCCACGCGTACTGCTGCGCGGAGGAGGCGGCGAAGACGAAGCCCTCCTCGCGTTCGATCAGGTCGCAGACGTTCGAGAAGGTGCGGGCCACCTTGCGGGCGGTCTCGCGGGCGGGCCAGAGCCAGGCGGAGTCGATGTGGGCGTGGCCGACGGCGTGCAGGTGGTGCGCGCTGGCCGAGGCGGGCCGCTCGAGGACGGTCCGCAGCGCCTCCCGGCCGGCGGCGGCGGTGCCGGACACGTCGTCCGGATCGAGGACGTCGACGGCGCGGTCGAGGGCGCGCACGATCTCGGCGCGGCGCTGGGAGGACTCGGGCAGCTGCCCGATCAGCCCCACCAGCACGGCCATGTCCTGCTCCAGCTCCCAGACCTCCCGGTCGAGCAGTCCGAGCTCGAGGCGGCGGAGGCGGTAGAGCGGGTCGGACGGCAGGGCGCCGTCGGCGGGGCGGCCGCCGAGCGCCGTGGGGGTGAAGGACCAGTCGCCGGTGATGTTCGGGTTGGCGGCGGCCTCGATGTAGAGCTCGACCGTGCGGTCGCCCGCCTCGCGGCCGGGCAGCCGGTCGAGCGGGACCGACTGGTTGAACGGCTCGACGGCCTTCACGACCGTGCCGGTCGCGGTGAAGACGAGCCCCTCCGCCTCGAAGCCGGACTGGGCGCCGGTGTAGCCGAGGTCGACGACGAGCTCGGGCTCGCAGCCGTCGACGCCGACCCAGGAGGCGGGGATCTCGCCGCGCATGTGGAACCACACGGTGCCCCAGGGGGCGCCCCACGGCTCCCCGATGCGGGCGGGCGCGTAGGACGCGGCTCGCGCCTGCTCGAAGGGGACCGGCTCCCCCGGAGCGGTCCACGACTCGATCCCGAGCGGCTCAACCGCCCGGTGGATCGCCGGCCGGAGGCTCTCGGCGCGGAAGCGGGCGATGCGGGCTTCGATGCGGGTGCTGTCGTCATGCATGCGTTCTGGTGCTCGTTCCGTGTGCAGTGGGGGGAGGGCGGCGGCGCGGAGGGCGCCGCCGCCCGGGGTCAGGAGGCGATGACGACGCGGTGCCCGTCGGGGAAGACGGCCACCTTCCGCCAGGTGTCGCCGGAGCGCTCCCAGCCCTCGTTGACCTGTCCGGCCGGAGGGGTCGGGATGGTCTCGGGGGCGCGGGCGACCGTGGTGTAGCCGGCCGCGCGCTCCACCCGGCCGCGGCCGAGCTCGAACGAGGTCAGGCGTCCGTCGTCGACGATCAGCGAGCCCTCGTCCACTCCCGCGGCGCCGCGCTCGATGAACGGGTTCACGAGGCGCGTCTGGGAGGAGTCGCTGCCCAGCACGATCGCCTTCTGCTGCGGGAAGCGGCCGAGGCTGAGCCCGTAGAAGCCGCCGAGGACGGTGAGGTTGCGCACCTCGAAGTCCGCTCCGCCGTTCGTCAGGCCGACGCCGAGGCAGTTCGCGCCCGAGGTCGGGAAGAAGTTCGGGTTCACGATCATGTGGCTCGTGCCGGCCTCGATCAGCACCTCCCAGCCGTCGCGGGAGCCCTCCGAGCGGAAGTTGATCAGGGTCAGGCCGGAGTTGACCGAGCGCCGGTTCTCGTTGCGGATCGACCGGAGGCCGACCGTGCCGCCGATGGCCTGGCAGTCGAGCAGCGTCATGTTCGTCGGCGCGAGGAGGAAGCCGCCGAGGCCGGGGCTGATCGCCTCGACGTTGGTCATCGAGCCGCCGATGGAGGCCTTGCCCGAGTCCTCCACGCCCCAGCCGGCGGGGGCGACGATCTTGATCTTGTTCCAGGAGTTGGCGTACGAGTACTCGTCGTCGACGCCCGAGACGAAGGTGGCGCGCTCGCGGAAGATGCCCGACTTGCCGGTCTTCTGGATCCACAGGTTGCGGAACTCGCAGTTGACCAGCGAGCGCAGCGACATCCCGTGGCCGCCGGAGGGCGTGCCCGTCATCTCGAAGTCGGCGAGGACGACGCCGGTGGCCTTGTTGTTGTTGGCGGGACCGGCCGCGTCGCCCGTCTGGCCGGAGACGGTGAAGATGTCGCGGGTCGAGCCCTCGATCTGGACGATCCTCGTCTGGCGCATGCCGGCGCCGACGATCTTCGGCCCGGCGTAGCCGTAGGGCGGCCCGTTCTCGGGCTGCACCGGGTAGCCGCGGTAGTCGACCGCGAGGCCCGTCACCCGGATCTCGCCGGCGGGCAGCGACACCTCGCCGCCCGGAGCGGTCATCGCCTTGTCGATGGCCGCCTGCACCGCGCGGGTGTTGTCTGCGCCGGCGCGGTCGTCCCAGCGGAACTCCTTGTCGAGCGGCGATATCGGCCCCTCGGTGACGCTCAGGCGCTTCTTCTGCCCGGGAGCGTCGGCCGGGGGCGCGGCGGCGGCCGGAGTGGCGGCGCCGACGGCTCCTGCCGCGCCGGCGAGGGCGGCGGCGCCCCCGGCGAGGAAGAGGCGGCGCGAGTTGTCGGGCCTGCGCTGCGGATCGTGCTCGGGCTGCTGATCGGGCTTGTGCTGCCGATCGGGCCTCGGGGAGGCCGTGGTCTGGTTGTCTGGGTCTGCGGGATTCATCATCGTCGACGTTCCGCCCTCTCTCGCCCCGGATGGGCGTACGGCGATCCTTCGTCATCGGTAGCCTGAGGTCAAGACGTAATACCTATTACCAGGATGAAGCGGGGGTGTCCGGGTGCCGCGGATCACGCAGAAGGACATCGCGCGTCTCGCGGGAGTCAGCCAGACGACGGTGTCCTTCGTGCTCAACGACAAGGGCGAGCAGCTCGCCCGGGTCCCGGAGGCGACGCGGGCGCGGATCCTCAAGGCGATCCAGGAGACGGGGTACGTCGCCGACCCCATCGCGCGCCGCCTCAAGCAGGTCGGCACCGGCATGATCGGCGTCTACACCTACGAGAGCCTGTTCCCGCTCGACCGCGAGGACTTCTTCCACCCGTTCCTCGCCGGCATCGAGGAGGAGGCGCAGAACCGCGACATCGACCTCCTCCTGCTGACCAGCGGTCGCGTCGGCGGCCGTCGCGGCGGCCTCAGCGGCGGCACCACCCGGCTGCGCCTGGCCGACTCCTGCATCCTCCTCGGGCAGCGCATGCCCCGCGAGGAGCTCGAGTTCCTCAACGCGAGCGGCTTCTCCTTCGTCAGCATCGGCCGCCGCGACGACGCCGGCGGGCCCGTGCCCTACGTGGCCGCCGACTACGCGTCGATCGTCCGCGAGCTGATCTCCTGCGCGCGCGCCCTCGGCCACACCCGCTTCGCCTACGCCGGCCACGGCGAGGGCGTCGAGTCGTACACCGACCGCATGGCCGGCGCGCGGGCCGAGCTCGGCGACGGCTTCCTCCACCTCGTCCCGGGGCCGGAGGCGTCGCCGCGGGAGTGGATCCGCCGGATCGCCGCCGAGGGCGTCACGGTCGTCCTCGCCGAGCAGGAGGAGCAGTTCGTCCTCCTGCAGGAGGCCGCCGAGGCCGAGGGGGTGGCGGTGCCGGGCGACCTGTCGCTGGTGTCGCTCTCCGGATCGGCCGACCGCACCGGCTGGCAGGCCGGCTTCGAGCTGCCCCGGCGCGACATGGGGCGCCGCGCCGTGCAGATCCTCATCGAGGGCGACCCCGCGCGACGGGAGCAGCAGCTCCTCCGCTGCACGCTCGTCGACGGCGCCTCCCTGGCCGCGGCCCCGGCCTGACCGGCCGACCCTGACCGCTCAGCCCTGAACGGCCGGCCGGGCTCAGCCCGAGTGGTGGCGCCCGATCGGCAGCACCAGCGGCGTCCGCGAGACCGGGTCCTCGATCACGCGCGACTCCATCCCGAACACCGCGCGCACCGTCTCCGGCGTCACCACCTCGGCGGGCGTGCCCGAGGCGTACAGGGCGCCGTCGCGCACGGCGACGAGGTGGTCGGCGTAGCGGGCGGCGAGGTTGAGGTCGTGCAGCACGATCACGATGGTCGTCCCGCGCGAGCGGTTGAGGTCGGTGAGCAGGTCGAGCACCTCGACCTGGTGCGACACGTCGAGGTAGGTCGTCGGCTCGTCCAGGAGGAGCACGTCGGTCCGCTGGGCGAGGGCCATCGCGATCCACACCCGCTGGCGCTGCCCGCCCGAGAGCTCGTCCACGGGGCGGTCGGCGAGCTCGAGCGTGCCGGTGTCGCGCAGCGCCTCCTCGACGATCGCGTCGTCGTCCGATCCGGAGCCGCGGCCGAACAGGCCCCGGTGCGGGTAGCGGCCCCGGGCGACCAGGTCCGAGACGGCGATCCCCTCCGGCGCGATCGGGGTCTGCGGCAGCAGCCCCACCTGCTGCGCGACCTGGCGCGTCGGGAGCCGGTGGATCGCGCGCCCGTCGAGCAGGACGCTCCCCGAGCGCGGGGTGATCAGCCGCGCCATCGCGCGCAGGAGCGTCGACTTGCCGCAGGCGTTCGCGCCGACGATCACCGTGATCCGGCCGGGCGGCACGGCGAGCGAGAGCCCGTCGACCACGACGCGCTCGTCGTAGGCGAGGGTGACCGCGTCCGCGGCGAGGGTGGGCGGGGCGTCGGTCACAGGGAGCCTCCGGAACGGTTGCGGCGGGCGAGGAGCCAGAGCAGGAAGGGCGCGCCGAGGGCGCCGGTGACGACGCCGACCGGGAAGCGCGCGCCCGAGAACAGCGCGCCGACGACGTACTGGGCGAGCAGGTCGGCGGCGAGCACCACGACCGCGCCGACCAGGGCGGAGGGGATCAGCAGCGTGCGCGCGCTCGGCAGGATCCGCCGCGCGATCGGCCCCGAGACGAAGGCGACGAACGCGATCGGGCCGGTGGCGGCGGTCGCGACGGCCACGAGGCCGACTCCGACCGCGAGCAGGGCCAGCCGGCTGCGCCGCACGTCGAGCCCGAGCGCGGTCGCCGACTCGTCGCCGAGCTGCAGCACGCCGAGCCGGCCCGAGAGCAGCAGCGCCAGCGGCACCAGCACGAGCATCGTCAGCGCGAGCGGCGGGACGGAGGGCCAGGCGGCCGAGTTGAGGCTGCCGGTCAGCCAGCGCAGCGACTCCTGGACGTCCTCGAAGTCGGCGCGGGTCTGCACGTAGGCGATCACGCTCTGGAACATCGCCGCGACGCCGATGCCGATGAGGATCAGCCGCGCCCCGATCACTCCGCCGCCCTCGGCCAGCCCGGCGATGATCAGGGCCGTCGCGAGCCCGGCCGCGACCGCGATCACCGAGACCGCGCCGCCCGAGAGCCCGAAGAACGCGATCGCGACGACGGCCGCCGCGCTCGCCCCCGACGTGATGCCGATGATGTCGGGGCTGGCGAGGGCGTTGCGCAGCATCGTCTGGAAGATCACGCCGCCCATCCCGAAGCCCACGCCCACCAGGACGGCCGTGATGGTGCGCGGCAGCCGCAGCGTGCCCACGGTGAAGGAGGCGCCCGGCACGGTCTCGCCGAGGATCACGCGGACGACCTCCGGCACCGAGTAGACCGTGCTGCCGACCGTGAGCGAGACGACGACGAGCGCCAGCACGAGCACCGCGAGGACCGCGCAGCCGATGACCGTGCGCCGACGGCGCAGCGTGCGGCCGGCCGCGATGCCGACCGCGGCGGGCGCCTCCGCGGTCCTCACAGCGCCCGCACCTTCGAGCGGCGCACGATCGCGATGAGCACCGGGGCGCCGATCAGCGCGGTCACGATGCCCACCTCGACGTCGCTCGGCCGGGCGACCACGCGGCCGACCACGTCGGCGACGAGCAGCAGCAGGGCGCCGAGCAGAGCGGAGGAGGGCAGCAGCCAGGCGTGCGCGGGGCCGGTGACGCGGCGGGCGAGGTGCGGGACGACCAGGCCGATGAAGCCGATCGGTCCGGCGATCGCGGTCGCGGCGCCGCAGAGCAGCACGGCCGCGAGCCCCGCGACCAGGCGGATGCGCCCCACGCGCCGGCCGAGGCCGGTCGCCAGGTCGTCGCCGAGCGCCAGGGCGTCGAGCCCCCGCGCGCTGGACAGAGCCAGCACCGCGCCGACCGCGAGGAACGGGAGGACCTGCAGGATGCTCGCGGTCTCGGCGCCGCCGCCGGGGCGTTCGTCTACGCGGTCGCGTCGCTCGGCCGCGAGGGCGCCACTCCGCTGAAGCTCGCCCTCGCCGGAGCCGCGACCGCCGCCGC
>NZ_PSUU01000051.1:0-22916 GCF_002932015.1 Rathayibacter sp. AY1H3 | reverse complement strand
CGAGGGTGAGCAGGCGCAGCATCCGGTGGCGGGCGGAGTCGAGGACCTCGGGCCGCGCCCAGCGCAGCTGCACGTCGTCGGTGGCGAGGAGGGGGAGTCGGCGGGACGGTCCGCGGCGGGCGGGTCTGCGGCGGGCCGGTCTGCGGGGGAGGAGCCGGTCGTCGGCTGCCGGGGCTCGACGGGATCCGCGGAGGAGGGGCTCGAGGAGCGGCGGTCGGAGGCGCCGGATCCCGTGTCGGGAACGGAGGGGTCCGCAGTCGGCGCCGCATCCTCCGCGGGCGAGGCGGCGGTCGGCGTCGACACCGCTTCCGGGGCGGTCATCGCCTCGGGCGCGAGTGCGGCGGAGGCGAACACCACGGAGAGCACGAGGGTCGTCGTCGGGACGAACGCGGCGAGAGCGCGGGTGGTGCGGGTCACGGACGGTCCAGTTCTGCGGGCTCTGCGATGCGCCCGCCTGTGATTACTACCAGGAGCGCGAAGTGCTCTGCACCCCCGCTTCCGGGTGGAGTACCGCGCAGCGCGCCAGCGGGCTCGGCCGTGCTCGTGCGCCCACCTCTTCGACGAGGCGGCGCTGAGCCGGATCGATCAGGCGACCGATCTCCTTCTCGGGGAGCACCTGCGGGGGAGCGGCCGTTCCTTCCCGCCCGCGGAGATCGACGTGACGGCGCTCCCGCCCAGGCCCGGCACGTCCTTCAGCCTCTGGAGCCTCGAGCCGCGCACATCGAGCCCGCACTCGCCCTGCGCGTCGGATGATGCGCCGCACACGCAGAGGAGGGAGCGCCCGCGGGCACCCCCTCCTCCGTCACGGCCGGTCGACCGGCCGCCGTGCGCTCAGCAGACGCGGGCCGGGTAGGCCACCGTCTGCGCGAGGGTCTCGGAGCCCGCCGTGGCGGTCACCGTCACCTGGCCGCCCGGCATGCTCGCCAGGCGGGTGGTGAACGCGGCCGATCCGCTCGCGCCCGCGGCCACCGCGGTGACCGTCTTCGAGCCGTAGGCCGAGGCCATCGCGACGTCGATCGGAGCGGTGCCGCCGTTCTTGGCGAGGACAGTCAGCACCGCCTTCCCGGCCACGCAGCGCGACGTCACGGTCACCGGCACCGTCAGCGCCGGGGCGGCCGCCTCGGGGACGACGATCTCGCCGATCTTGAGGAACGAGCCCGGCGTGGAGAAGGTCAGCTTCAGGCCGGTGGCCGAGACCGCCGCGAACGGGATCGTGGTCAGCGTGCCGTTCGCCGCCGGAGCGACGTTCTGCGCGGTGGTCGGCTTCCAGGTGCCGTCCTCGGCGCGGTAGGCCACGCTCACCGACGCCAGGGTGCCCTCGGTGTTGGTGAAGGTGAGCCCGGCGACGCGGTGCGCCTCGGTGTTCGTCAGCGTGAACTCGGCGCTGCCGGCGAAGGTGCCGTCGGTCCAGGTCGACCAGGGGGTGCTCACGTTGCCGTCGCAGGCGTTCTTCGCGGGGAGGGTCGCGTACTTCGTCTGGCTGAACGACGCCGAGACCGCGGCTCCGGGGACGCGGCAGACGTTCGTCGGCGGCGCGGTGCCCCAGATCTGCACCTCCGAGACCGACTGCCACGTGTTCGCCGCGCTGGTGAGGTGCAGGCGGAGGCCCGTGGTGTCGGGCAGGGAGGACAGGTCGAGGATCGCCGTCGGGGCGGATCCGGTCGCGGCCTGGCTGAGGGTGGTGGCGACCGAGGAGGTCGTCCATGCGCCGTTCACCTGGTACTCGACCTCGATCCTCGAGGGCCAGGTGGCGGTCGCACCGTCCTTGTAGGTGCTGACCGTCACCGAGTCGAGGTTCTGCGCCGCGCCCCAGGAGAAGGAGAGGCGGCTGTCGCGCGGGTAGCCGGCCGAGGACCAGTCGTCCCAGCCCTTGCCCTTGACGTCGCCGTCGATGAGCTTGCCGGCGAGGTCCGTGCGGCTCGAGACCGCGACGGACGCTCCGGGAGCGAGGTTCGCGATGCCCGGCTCCGCCACCTCGATCGTGCGGGTGAAGCGGCGGCCGGAGGAGAATCCGGCGTCGGCGGCGAGCGTGCCCGTCACCTGCACCGTGCCGAGCTCGGCGGGGCCGGGGGCCGCCCAGGTCACGGCGACGTCGCGGGTCGAGCCGTTGCTCGCGACCGAGACCGTCGAGGGGAGCGCGGCGGCGATGTCGGCGCCGCGGCGGACCTGCTTCGGCAGACGGGCGTCCACGACCGACCAGACGCCCTCGCCGACCCCCTTGTCGTCCCAGTAGGAGAGGTTCCAGCCGGATCCCCAGCGCGCCGGGTCCTCCTGAGCCGGATTCCGCATCTCGAGGCGGCCGTTCTCACCGACCGTCATCGGGAGCCAGACGTAGGTCGAGTCCGACTTGCCCTCGTTCCAGCGGTCGCCCATGTAGACGTACTTCCCGGGAGCGAGGGTGAGGACGTTCGTCGACTGCGAGCCGAAGGTGGTCTTGCGGGAGTCGCCGATCGAGAGCAGGCCGTCGCCGCCCTCCGGGATCGCGTTGTAGGCGACGTTCTCGTCGGCGTCGCCCTTCTCGACTCCGCGGGTCCACGCGCCGAGGATCGAGTCGGCGGTGTAGTAGGTCTGCGGGTTCGGCGCCCAGCCGGTCGCCCCGGAGGCGATCGTGTAGTACTTGCCGCCGTTGGCGAAGATCGCGGGCGCCTCGAGGTGTCCGCATTCCTTGACGATCTGGAAGTCGGTGCCGCGCACCGGTGCTCCGGCCGCACCGTCGGCGAAGACGTAGGGGTACGTCCCGTCGGCCGAGTACTGGTTCGCGTCGAGGGTGTCGGTCGTGGTGGTCCGCTCGACGTTGGTGTAGTCGGCGTCCAGCTTCGCCACGTAGAGCGAGTAGTTCTCCTCGGAGGAGTAGGAGATGTACGCGGTGCCGTCCTCGTCCTGGAAGACGGTCATGTCCCGCGCCTGCCCGGGAACGGCGGAGGTGGTGCAGGCCTTGTAGTCCGTGCGGTTGTAGAGGCGGTAGACGCCCTGGAGCGTGAAGGGCCCGGTCGGGCTGTCCGAGACGGCGACTCCCGCCATCGAGCGCGCGTAGGTGCTGCCGCCCGGGGTGGTCCGGCCGTCGGAGTGCCACCACATGACCCACTTGCCGGTCTTCTCGTTGAAGAGGACTTTGGGGCGCTCGAAGATGGCGGTGTTCGGCGAGGCCTGCGTCGTGTCGAGGTGGTAGTCGAGCTCCGCGATGCGGTCGGCGCGAGGGGCTCCGGAGTCGTCGACGGTGTCGTAGAGCGCGTCGAAGTAAGGGGCCTCGAGGTCGGCCGGAGCCGAGACGCTGCGGAGCGCGGTGCCCTTGTTCTCCCAGTTGTGGCCGTCGGTGGAGCGGTAGACCGCGACTCCGGGGCTGTTCCAGTAGCCCTTCGTGCGGTCCTCGCCGTACCAGTACTGGACCTGCTGACCGCCCTCCTCGACGGTGACGATCTGGCCGCCGTGCGCCTGGATGTGGCGGCCGTCGGTGTCGTACCAGTAGGGCTGGAAGTAGCCGGCCGCGGTGCTGCCCGGGTCCTGGACCGCCGGGTAGTCGGTGTAGGTCACGGGCGTCGAGGTGCGCGGCACTCCGTCGTCGGGATCCGTGGCCACGGCGGCCGAGGCCGACTGCGCTCCTGTTCCCAGGAGTGCTGCGACGAGCAGCGCGGTCACCGCCGCGGCGGCCGCTCGTGGTCGAGACGTCATGCTGTGCTCCTTTGCACCGGGGACTTCGCGCATGTTCACGCAAACATCAGGCTTCCACGAGGCTCTGATGACGTCAACATCCTGGTCGATCCGATCGCCGGATCCCGACGGCTGCGTGGGCCCGGTCCTCGCTGCTCGACCTTCCGGCACGAGCGCTCCGCCCGGCTGGAAGGCGCGCTCCGCTAACCGGCGATCATCCGATGCCGCCCGAACCGCGATCGCCCCCGAGCCGGAGGGCTCGAGGGCGATCGGACGTGCGGTGCGGCCTAGCCGCCGACCGCCTGGCGAGCGCTGTCGAGCCCGCTCGAGAAGGCGTCGGCAGAGGAGACGTTGCCGGACTCCAGCTCGACCAGCGCCCCCGAGAGGGCGGCGCCGATCGCTCCGGTGTCGGGGCCGTTCACGAACGAGGGGAAGTCCTCGACCGAGCTCGCGATCACCTCGCCGATCCTCGAGTCGCCGAAGAACGGATCGGTGTAGGCGCGGACGCTGTCGCTCTGCAGGGCGGCGGTGGCGGCGGGGAACGTGCCGGAGGTGGCGAAGTGGTCCTCCTGGCCCTCCGCCGACATCATCGTCTGGATGTACTGCCACGCGGCCTGCGGGTGCTCGGCCCGCGCCGGGATGGCGATGACGCTGCCTCCCCAGTTGCCGCCGACTCCGGGGACCGAGGTGACGCGCCAGTTCCCCGCGGTGTCGGGGGCGTCGGTCTTGATGCCCTGGAGGATCCAGGACGGAGCGACGGTCACGGCGAACGAGCCGTTCGCCCGGCCGGGTGCCCAGCCGGAGGAGAAGGCGGCGATGCCGGCGCTGATCCCCGCGTCGTGGGCCTTCACGGCGATGTCGAAGGCGTCCTCCACCTGCGGGTTCGTGTCGTAGACGAGCTCGCCGTCGGGGGAGTAGTACTTCTCGGTGACCTGGTTGATCGTCGAGTAGAAGACGCTGGTCTCCACGTTGTCGACGAAGGGCTTGCCGGTCGCGGCCGTGTACTTCTCGCCGGTCGCGAGGAAGCCGTCCCAGTCGCTCCAGAGCGCGGCGACCTCGTCCGGATCGGTGGGGAGGCCTGCCTGCTCGAACAGGTCCGTGCGGTAGGCGAAGCTGAGGCCGCCCACGTCGGTCGGCACGCCCACGACGGAGCCGTCCGCCGCGGTCGCCGCGTCCGCCGCCCAGGGCAGGTAGTCCGCTCCGACGTCGTCGCCGCCCAGCGTGCGCAGGTCGAGGAAGTTGGCGCTGTTCTGGACGAAGCGCGGGAGATCTCAGGGCTGCGAGGATCTCGCGCGCTCAAGGATGGCCGCGATCACGGCGGACTTCGCCTCGGCGTAGTCGTTCCCGTCCTCCCAGCGCCGGAGGAGGAGAGACGCCTTCGTGCTGCGGTAGAGCTCGCGGTCGGCCGGGTCGGTGCGCAGCCGGTCGCGCAGGAGGAGGTACGCGTCGATCGCGGGATGACCCTCCTCGTAGATGTGGACGTGGGCGTCCCGTCCGGGCGTGCGGACGAGCCGGTGCCCGGGCTCGCGGGTGCGCAGGACGTAGCCGGCCTCGAGCAGCGGCGCGACGTGGTCCTCCTCCGCCGTGACGTCGGGCACGACGACGAGCACGTCGACGATCGGCTTCGCGGGCAGGCCCGGGACGGAGGTCGAGCCGATGTGCTCGACCCGCACGCCCGGGACGGCCTCGAGGATGCGCCGCCGGTGCTCCTCGAACAGGGCGGACCACTCGGGGTCGTGCTCGTGCAGGGCGAGCTCGAGCGGCTCCGGTCCACCGACGAGCTCGACGGAGACGACGTCGGGGCGGCGGGGGGAGCGGTGCGGAGTCACCGGGTCATCCTGCCAGGGTGCCGCAGGGCGGGTGCGGTTCACTGGAGCGGTGAGCACCCTCCTCGTCACCGCACACCCCGACCGCGACTCCCTCACCGCCGCCCTCGCCCGGCGGCTGCGGGAGGAGCTCGGCCCCGACGGAGTGGAGACGGCCGACCTCGACGCCGAGGGCTTCGACCCGCGGTTCGGCGCGGCCGACCGGGACCGCTACCGCGGTGTCGGCCCGGTTCCCGACGACGTCCTCCGCGAGCAGCGCCGGCTCGACGGCGTGGACCACCTCGTGCTCGTCTTCCCCGTCTACTGGTGGTCGATGCCCGCGCTGCTGAAGGGCTGGATCGATCGCGTCTTCCTCGCCGGCTGGGCCTTCGACATCGACCCCGTCGACGGCACGCAGCGCAGGCTCGGCGCTCTGACCGTCCACCTCGTCCTCGTCGCGGGGGACTCCGCCGGGACCTACGAGCGGCACGGCTACGAGCAGGCGCTGCTGACGCAGATCCAGCACGGGATCATCGACTACTGCGGAGCCCGGCGCGGCGGGGCCGTCTTCGTCCACGAGTCCGAGCGCGAGGACGACGCGAGCCGCAGGGCGGCGGTCCAGGACGCGGTCGAGCGGACCGTGGAGGCGATCAGGGCTGATCCGCCTGCAGCGCTCCGGTGACGAGGGCCTGCACGAGGGTGTCGGCGTCGTAGTCCGGATCGTGGGCGGCGCCGATGCAGAGGTTGCCGATGCCCTTGAGGAGCATGTAGCCGCTGAGACTCGACGCCGGGATCCGGGCGGGTCGTGCCGCCTCGAGCAGGTCGCCGCAGACGGGGACGAGCCGCTCCACGAAGTAGGCGTGCAGGGCGTCGGATCCGGCGCTGTCGCCCTGGAGCGCACCGGCGAGGCCGTGCTTGGTCACCAGGAGGTCGACGAAGTGGGCGACCCAGGCCCTGAGGGCTGCCTCCGGGGTCGCGCTGTCGGCGAGCAGCCGTGGGCCCGCCTCCGCGCAGGCCTCGACCTGGTGGCGGTAGACGGCGACCACGAGCTCCGAGCGGGTCGGGAAGTGCCGGTAGATCGTCCCCATGCCGACGCCGGCCTCCGCCGCGATCTCGCGGACCGGCGCCTCCACGCCGGAGGCCACGAACACCGTCGCCGCGGCGGCGAGCAGTGCGTCGCGACTCGTCCGCGGTCGGCCGGGCGTGCGGGGCACACGGTCGCTCATCGGTTCTCCTTGCTTTTCGGAGCGGCGCTCCGTAATGCCTCCGAGCGCAGCTCCACCACGTTCCGGAGCAGTGCTCCGCAATGTTCCGGAGCAGCGCTCCGACGATTGTGCCAGAGCGCCGCCCCCCAGGAAGGACCCTCGTGCCCACTCCGCTCCTCGACTCGTCGACCCCCGGTGAGCACCGCCCGATGTGCGCGGTCCGCACGGCCGAGCGCGACCCCTCTCGATTCATCGCGAACGGCCCGTCGCCGAAGGGCGGACGGGCCGTTCGCGACGGATGAGCGGAGCGGGTCCTGCCGTCAGCGCGGGGCGCGCAGCCCGGCGAGCGGGCCGTCGTGCAGCGGCTCCGTCTCCCAGCGGACGCGGGCGGTGCGGTCGGGAGCGAGCTCGACGTGCAGGCGGTGCGGGGTCTCGAGGAACACGACGTCGACCAGGACTCCGTCGCCCGAGGGTCCGGCGCTCGCCGCGAACGGCCCGTCGACGGTCCAGGCTCCCGCGCCGGGCGTCACCGTGAAGCGCTCGTCGCCCTCGGTCAGCGCGAGCGTCCAGCCGCCCTCGTCGGCCGTCACCTCGACGGCGTCGGGCCACGATCCGACCGGCGTGTAGCTCCCGGTCGCGGGGGAGGCGCCCTCGAGCGGGGGAAGGGCGAGCTCCGACAGCCGGTCGGCCAGCCGGGCGTCGGCCTCCGCCGTGGACCCGCGGCCGACGGCGGGGAGCAGGTGCTCCCAGGCGAGCGCGAGCAGCGTCTGCGTGTCCGAGGTCTGGCCGGTCAGCGCGATCACGAGCTCGCGCTCGGGCACGATCAGGCTGAACTGCCCGTACGCGCCGTCCGCGCGGTAGCCGTGCAGCGACCGCCAGAACTGGAAGCCGTAGCCCTGCTGCCAGTCCGGTCCGCCGTCCTCGTGGGTCGGGACGTGCGCGCGGGACGCCTCGGCGACCCACTCCGGCGAGAGGATCCGCCGGTCGCCCCAGCGCCCCTCCTGCAGGTACAGCAGTCCGAGCGCAGCTGCCGCCTCGGTGGTGGCGTGCAGCCCGCTGTAGCCGAGCTCGCGCCCCGAGTCGTCGCGATGCCAGGCGACCTCGCCGATGCCGAGCGGATCGAGCAGGCGCGGGCGCAGGTAGTCGGTCAGCGACTGCCCGCTCACGCGCTGCACGATCGCGGCGGCGGCGAAGGTGCAGGGCTGGTTGTAGGCGAAGACGCAGCCCGGCTCCTGCTCCGGCGGGAGGAGGAGGAAGCCGCGCACCAGGTCGGCCGGGTCCGTCTCCTCGGCACGGTCGATCGTCTCGGCGGAGTGGCCGCTCGCCATCGCGAGGACGTGGCGGACGCGGATCGCACGCGAGCGCGGGTCGGTGATCTCGTCGTCGAGCTCGGGGAAGTACGAGAGGACGGTGGCGTCCAGGTCGACCAGGCCCTCGGCGACCGCGAGGCCGACGGCGGTCGCGGTGAAGCTCTTGCTCAGCGAGTAGAAGAGGTGCAGCCGCTCGGCCGAGTACGGCGCCCACCAGCCCTCGGCGACCACGTCGCCGCCCTGCACGACCATCAGGCCGTGCAGCTCGACGCCGGGAGCGGCCTCGACGCCTTCGACGAAGGCCAGCACTCCCTCGGCGTCGACGGAGCGGGCGGACGGGGTGCTTCTCGGCAGTGAGCGCGTCATCCTCCGATGCTACGACCGGCGCGGCGCCGCCTCCGCCCGGGGGCAGGAGGCGGCGCCGCCTAGGCGGTCGGCTCGGCGGGGAAGGGCCCGAGGCCGAGCAGGAAGCGGAGGATCGCGTCGGCCGGCACGCGCAGGGCGGGGCCGGAGCCGAGCTCCCACTCCGCGTCGGTCGGAGCGAGGGTGCGACCGCGGACGGCGGCGCGGATCGCGAGCGGCGCGCGCTGCAGGCGGTCCAGGGCCACCCCGCCGGTGATGCGGGAGGAGAGGGCGAGCGGCTCGGGGGAGAGCGCGAGCTCGACGCGGACGACCTCGACCAGCTCGGCGACCGAGCGGGGACCCGCGCCGGCGCGGCGAGCGGAGGCGAGAGCGGCCAGGGCCGGGGCGATCTCGGCGGCAGGGGGAGGGGAGGAGGCCTCGCGGGCGCCCATCCGCGTCGCGAGGCGCTGGCCGGTGCTGCTCGAGAGCCGCACGACGAGCTCTCCGAGCAGGGCGTCCCGGGAGACGGCACTGGCCGCCTCGCCTTCCGTGGTGGAGGGCGAGGCGGCCAGGACGGCGAGGCGGTCGAGCCTCTCGGCGACGAGGGGGCGCCAGTCGTTGCTGACGCCCGTCTCGTCGACCGAGGGCCCGGTGCTCAGCGGCAGGAACCGCGACCAGTCGGGCACGACCGCAGGGCCTAGCGTCCGCCCGAGCGGCGCTTGTTGTAGACGTCGAAGGCGACCGCGAGCAGGAGCACGAGGCCCTTGACCGCCTGCTGCCACTCGATGCCGATGCCCATGATCGACATGCCGTTGTTCAGGACGCCGATGATGAGGCCACCGATGATCGCGCCGCCGATGGTGCCGACGCCGCCCTGGACCGCCGCGCCGCCGATGAACGCGGCCGAGATGGCCTCGAGCTCGAAGCCGTCGCCCGCCTTCGGGCCGGCGAGGTTGAGTCGCGCGGTGAAGACGAGGCCGGCCAGCGCCGCGAGGACGCCCATGTTGACGAACAGCCAGAAGGTGACGTTGCGGGTCTTGATGCCGGACAGCTCCGCGGCGTGCAGGTTGCCGCCGATCGCGTAGACGTGGCGGCCGAAGACGGAGCGGTTCATGACCACGCCGTAGATCAGGACGAGCACGGCGAGCACGATCAGGGTGACCGGGATGCCCTTGAAGGTGGCCAGCGCGAAGGAGAAGGCCGCGATCACGACGGAGACGAGGACGAGCTTGGTGACGAACCAGGCGCCCGGCTCGACGCTCTGCGCGTACTTCTGGCGGCCGCGGCGGGTGCGCACGGACTGCACGGCGAAGGCGACGATCGCGAGCGCGCCGATGACGAGCGACAGCGGGTCGAGGTCGGTCTCGCCGAACAGGTCGGTGAGGAAGCCGTTGCCCAGCGCGCGGTACTCGGTCGGGAAGGAGCCGATGTTCGCGTTGCCGAGGACGACGAGCGCCAGGCCGCGGAAGATCAGCATGCCCGCCAGGGTCACGATGAACGCCGGGATTCCGACGTAGGCGATCCAGAAGCCCTGCCACGCTCCGACCAGGGCGCCGATGAGGAGGGAGAGGATGATCGACAGCCACCACGGGAGACCCATGTTGACCGCGAAGACGCCCGAGATCGCTCCGACGAACGCCGCGACCGAGCCGACCGAGAGGTCGATGTGCCCGGCCACGATGACCATCACCATGCCGATGGCGAGGATCAGGATGTAGCCGTTCTGGACGATCAGGTTCGAGATGTTCTGGGGGCGGAGGAGGATTCCGCCGGTCATCACCTCGAACAGCAGCACCACCACGATGAGGGCGATGAAGATGCCGTTCTTGCCGAGGTCGCCCAGCACGTGGCTGAGGCGCTTCGTGAAGGCGTTCTCGGTGGGCTTCACCTGCGCACCGGCCGCGGTGGACGGTTCGTTCTGCAGATCGGTCATCGTTGCTTCTCCTGGGTCATGAGGGTGAGGACCGCCTCGGGCGTCGCCTCGGCGATGGGCAGCTCGCCCGTGATCCGGCCCTCCGACAGCGCGTAGACGCGGTCGCAGATGCCGAGCAGTTCCGGCAGCTCGGAGGAGATGACGATGATCCCCTTACCCTGCGCCGCGAGCCGGTTGATGATGGTGTAGATCTCGTACTTCGCACCCACGTCGATGCCGCGGGTGGGCTCGTCGAGGATGAGGACGTCCGGGTCGGAGTAGATCCACTTCGACAGGACGACCTTCTGCTGGTTGCCGCCGGAGAGCTTCCCGGTCTTGGCGAGCACGGTCGGCGACTTGATGTTCATGCTGCCGCGGTACTCGTTGGCGACCTCGAACTCGCGGTTGTCGTCGACGAGTCCGCCGCGGGCGACCTTGTCGAGCGACGCGAGCGAGATGTTCCGCTTGATGTCGTCGATGAGGTTGAGGCCGTAGTGCTTGCGGTCCTCGGTCGCGTAGGCGAGCCCGTGGGCGATCGCCTCCGAGACGTTGCGGATCTTGATCTCCTTGCCGGCCTTGAAGACCTGGCCGGAGATGCGGCTGCCGTAGGAGCGGCCGAAGAGGCTCATCGCGAACTCGGTGCGCCCGGCGCCCATGAGCCCGGCGATGCCGACGATCTCGCCGCGGTGGACCGACAGGTTGACCTTGTCCACCATGACGCGGGTCGGGTCCTGGGGGTGGTGGGCCGTCCAGTCGACCACGCGCAGGATCTCCTCGCCGATGTGCGGCGTGTGGTCCGGGTAGCGGTGGTCGAGGTCGCGGCCGACCATGTCCTTGATGATGCGGTCCTCGGTGACGTCGCCGTGAGCGATCGTCTCGATGGTCTTGCCGTCGCGGATGACCGTGACGGTGTCCGCGATCTTCTTGATCTCGTTCAGCTTGTGGCTGATGATGATCGACGTGATGCCCTGCTCCTTGAGGTGCAGGATCAGGTCGAGCAGGTGGTCCGAGTCCTCGTCGTTCAGGGCCGCGGTGGGCTCGTCGAGGATGAGCAGCTTGACCCGCTTGGAGAGCGCCTTCGCGATCTCGACGAGCTGCTGCTTGCCGACTCCGATCTCCATGATCTTGGTGGTCGGGTTCTCGCGCAGACCCACGCGGGCCAGCAGCGCCGCGGCCTCCTGGTTGGTCTTGTTCCAGTCGATCAGGCCGCCGAAGCCGCGCACCTCGTTGCCGAGGAAGATGTTCTCCGCGATGGAGAGGTAGGGGCTGAGGGCCAGCTCCTGGTGGATGATGACGATGCCCTTCGCCTCCGAGTCGCGGATGCTGGAGAACTGCATCACCTCGTCCTCGAAGACGATGTCGCCCTCGTAGGTGCCGTGCGGGTAGACGCCCGACAGGACCTTCATCAGCGTCGACTTGCCGGCGCCGTTCTCCCCGCAGATCGCGTGGACTTCGCCGCGCTGTGCGTTGAGCGTGACGTCCTGGAGCGCCTTCACGCCCGGGAACGTCTTGGTGATGCCGCGCATCTCGAGGATGTTCGAGGTCACGCCGCCTCCCTTCCTTCGTAGTGGGGGAGGGCGCCCAGTGGGCGCCCTCCCGGGGTGTTCCTTCTCGGGTGAGGAGAGAGGACTAGCCGTTCACTTCCGCGTCGGTGTAGTAGCCGCCGTCGACGAGGACGGACTGGATCTGGTCCTTGGTGACGATGACCGGCTCGAGCAGGAAGGACGGGACGACCTTCTTGCCGTTGTCGTAGGTGTCGGTGTCGTTGACCTCGGGCTCGGTGCCCTCGAGCACGGCCTGGGCCATCTTCACGGCCTCCTTGGCGAGCTCGCGGGTGTCCTTGTAGATGGTCGCGTACTGCTCGCCGGCGATGATCGCCTTGACGGAGTCGAGCTCGGCGTCCTGACCGGTGATGATCGGGAAGTCGGAGCCGACGGTGTAGCCGGCGTCGGTCAGAGCCGAGATGATGCCGCGGCTGAGGCCGTCGTAGGGCGAGAGGACGCCCTGGACCTTGGAGCCGTCGGAGTACGTCTTGGTGAGGATGTCCTCCATGCGGCTCTGGGCGACCTCGCCGTCCCAGCGGAGCGTGGCGACGGTGTTGAAGTCGGTCTCGCCGGACTTCACGACGAGCGTCTTGTCGTCGATGTACGGCTGGAGGGTGTCCATCGCGCCGTTGAAGAAGAACGTGGCGTTGTTGTCGTCGGGGCTGCCGGCGAACAGCTCGACGTTGAACGGGCCGGCGGGGGCGTCGGCGGCCTTCGCGCCGGTGAGGTCGGTGAGACCGAGGCCCGCGAGGAGCGAGGTGGCCTGCTGGACGCCCACCTTGTAGTTGTCGAACGTGGCGTAGTAGTCCACGTTCTCGGAGTCGCGGATGAGGCGGTCGTAGGCGATGACGGGGATGTCGTTGGCCTTGGCCTCCTCGAGCACGCTCGTGAGGGTGGTGCCGTCGATCGAGGCGACGATCAGGGCCTTGGCGCCCTTGGTGATCATGTTCTCGAGCTGCGAGACCTGGGTGGGGATGTCGTCCTCGGCGTACTGCAGGTCGACCTGGTAGCCGGCCTCCTCGAGCTGCGACTTGACGTTGTTGCCGTCAGCGATCCAGCGCTCGGACGACTTGGTCGGCATCGCGACGCCGACGAGGCCGCCGTCGCCGGATCCCGAGCCCGAGCCGCCACCGGTTCCGGAGGAGCAGGCGGCGAGGGAGAGGATCATCGCTCCGCCGGCGATGCCGGCGATGAGAGCGCGCTTCATTGTGGTCACTGTGATTCCTTCGTCATTGAATGCAGTGGATGCAGGGCCGCCCTCGGGATCGGGGCGGAGATGTGATGCCATGTGAGCGATCACATTGCGTCATGCTAGACCCGACGGCGCCGTTCGTGTCAACGCGCACGTCTCGACTCGGTAACGGGACACCCGCGGCGCTTCGTCCGCTCTCGGAGCGGTGCTGTCAAGGGTCCCCGGCCCCGGAAGGGAGCCGGAGCCGTCGGCGTTGCGTCCAGCACTGTCGAAAGGACGCACACCATGACGAAGACCTGGTTCATCACCGGCGCCTCGAAGGGCTTCGGCCGCGAGTGGGCCGAGGCGGCGCTCGAGCGCGGCGACTCGGTCGCCGGCACCGCCCGCCGGATCGAGACCCTCGACGCCCTCGTCGAGGAGTACCCCGACACGTTCCTCCCGCTGACCCTCGACGTGACCGACCGCGCGGCCGGCTTCGCCGCCGTGCAGGCCGCGGCCGAGCGGTTCGGCCGGCTGGACGTCGTGATCAATAACGCCGGCTACGGGCACTTCGGCATGATCGAGGAGCTCACCGAGGAGGAGGTCCGCGCGCAGCTCGAGACCAACGTCTTCGGCGCCCTCTGGATCACCCAGGCCGCGCTGCCGATCCTCCGCGAGCAGGGCTCGGGCCACATCGTCCAGGTGTCGAGCATCGGCGGCATCAGCGCGTTCCCCTCGATCGGCGCGTACCACGCGTCGAAGTGGGCGCTCGAGGGCTTCACCCAGTCGCTGGCCGCCGAGGTCGCCGGCTTCGGGATCCACGTGACCCTCGTCGAGCCCGGCGGGTACTCGACCGACTGGTCCGGTCCCTCCGCGTCGCGCAGCGAGCCGATCGCCGCGTACGACGAGGTCCGGGAGGCAGCGAGCCGACGCCCCTCCGCCGCTCAGCAGGGCGACCCGCGGGCCTCGCGCCTCGGGATCCTCGCGGTCGTGGACGCGGACGAGCCGCCGCTGCGGATCTTCTTCGGGCGCGCGCCGCTGGGCATCGCGACGGCGGACTACGAGTCGCGCCTCGAGACCTGGAAGCGCTGGAACGACGTGTCGATCGCCGCTCACGGCGAGTGATCCAGGGCGGTCGCGGCGCGAGGGCGTCGCGGCCGCCGGTCAGCGCGAGGCGGTGACGCTCGCGCTCCGGGGGACGGCCGTGGATCCGCGGACGACCAGCTGCGGAGCGATCGGCGCCGCCTTCTCCGGCCGGTCGCCCTCGATCAGGCTGAGCAGCGCGGCCACGCACCGGCGTCCGAGCTCCACGAAGTCCTGGCGGACGCTGGTCAGCGGCGGCCAGTAGAACGCCGCCTCGGGGATGTCGTCGAAGCCGATGACGCTGACGTCCTCCGGCACGCGGACGCCGCGCTCGTGGAACGCGCTCATCAGTCCGAGCGCCATCTGGTCGTTCCCCGCGAACACCGCGGTGAAGTCGAGGAAGCGCGAGAGCTCGAGGCCCACGCGGTGGCCGCGCTCGGCGCTCCAGTCGCCGAGCAGCGGCGGGCGCAGCGGGATCGAGCGGTGGTCGAGCTCGGTGAGGTAGCCGCGCATCCGCGCCTCGGCCTCGATCCAGTCCTGCGGGCCGGCGAGGTGCACGATCTCGGTGTGCCCGAGGTCGATCAGGTGCCCGGTGGCGATGCGGGCGCCGGCCATCTGGTCGACGTAGAGCGCGTCGTCGCGGTCGTCCTCGCTCGTCTGCAGCGTCACGTGCGGGATGCGCAGCGCGACTCCGGACAGGATGTCGAAGACGCGGATCTGCGGGGCGACGACCACGAGGCCCTCGACCGCCTGGTTGAGCAGATGCCGGATCCCGGCCTGGATCGACGCGCCGTCGGTGCCGTCGACGTTGGCTGTGACGACGAGGTAGCCCGCGTCGCGCGCCGCCACCTCGATGGCCTGGATGCTGGAGGCCGGACCGTACTGCAGGCTCTGCGAGGACAGCACGCCGACGGTGCGGGTGCGGCTGGTGACCAGTGCCCGCGCGGCGAGGTTGGGGCGGTAGTCGAGCTCGGCCATGACCTCGAGCACGCGCTTCTTCGTCTCGGCGCGGAGGCTCGGGTGGTCGTTCAGGACCCGGGAGACGGTCTGGTGCGAGACGCCGGCCGCGCGGGCGACGTCGTAGATGCTCGGCGCCCGCGACGCGGGCTTGTCTTCCGGCATCGGGCACCGCGGCTCTCTGTGATCGGCGCCTCCGACGCAGGACCGGGGCGCCCTCACGGGCGGCTCGCCCGTCCGCGGGCGCGTGTGAGCACACTTTACGTCCCTCGGCGCGGGGGCCTGCACACCGACGGAACCTCGACGGCTCGGACGGGTGCCGCTCCCGGATCGGCCGGACGTTCCGGCACCGCTGGTGCGGGCGCGCCGGAACGACGCGATCCGCGCCTCCGCCCCGCGGTCGTCGCAGCGGGTGGTCGACGCGGTCGGGTCAGCCGTCGAAGACCTCGGCCGAGGCGAAGGCCGCATCGGAGCGGAGCACGGCGACGAGGTCCGCGGGACAGTCCTCGAAGGCCGTCCTCTCCGGACCGGGAGGCGTGTGCGCTCGGACGTCGACGACGGATCCCTGGGGCGCGACGGCGTCGGGCGATCACAGGCGCCACCCTGCGGTCCGGGGTACTTTCCTGCGTGTGAACGACAGCGACGAGAAGTCCGGGAGAGGCTGGCGCATCGATCTCGGCGAGCCGCCGGAGAGCGTGTCCGGCGATGTCGTCGACGCTCTCGATAAGGTGTCCGCGGAATTCGCGGCATTCCGGAGCGGGACTTCCGGCGAGGGCGGAGAAAGGGCCGCGGCCCTCCGCGGAGCCGCCCGACTCGGGGCCGGAGAGCACCGGCTCGCCGTCGCCTCGGGGCTGACGCGGGAAGGCGTCCGCGCCTTTCTCGCGGGGGGATGACAAGCCGTCGGAGAGGCGGTTCCCCCGTGCCTCGACAAGCCGGCGCCGAAAAAAGAGAAAGGCCTCGAGAAGGCGCGGCATCCAGAGAGATCGGAGACGACGAATGGACGACGAGGAGTGGGCTGGCTACCTTCTCGCGATGAAGCGCCGAGCACCGACGGATCAGGACGGCGCGACCGCGGAACGCCGTGACGCGATGGTGGCGGCCGTCCTGCGGGAGCTCGACGGGGTCGATCCGTACGGACTCGAGCCGGGTCGCGAGGACGGCGCTCCCCGCGACGAGTACGCGTCTGAGGCGGCCCCGATCGCGAGCATCCTCCTGCGCCGAGGACGGATCACCGGCGAGGAGCTCGACGCCGTCTGGCGGTTCTGGTTCGGCGAGCCGCTGAGCGCCCTGCTCGGCGACGGCTTCGCCCCGCTCCTGGCGCGGCTCGACCGGCTCGCTCCTCCCTCGGCGGAGGACTGACGGGCGTCGGGTTCCGGCGGCGGACCGGCCGCGATCCCGGCGTCCCGTATCGCTCCGCCCAGCTCCGCCTGGCTCCGCCTAGCTCCGCCTAGCTCCGCTCGCGGAAGAAGCGGATGAGCTCGCGCAGGGCCGGGAGCGTCGCGCTCTCGGCCTCGGCGTCGTCGAGGTCGTCGAAGGAGGTGCGGAGCCCGGCGGCGTCGGCGTCGGCGGCGGACTCGAACGCCATCGACCACTCCGGGAACAGCCGCTCCCGGATCGGCTCCTCGAGGAGGGTGCGCAGCTGCGCGTGGCGCTCGTCGGCGGCGATGACGGCCATCCGCTCGCGCAGGACCGCGTCCGGCCCCTCCAGCACCTGGAGGAATCGGCCGTCGCGGTGCAGGAGCATGCCGGTCAGGCCGAGGCGCTCGTTGTTCGCGCGGCACTGGGCGAGCAGCGCGGGGAGGTCGGCGTCCGTGAAGCCGGCGGAGGTGCGGCTGGAGTAGACGAGGGAGAGCATGGCGTCCGTTCCGGGTGGGGGAGGCGGGCGCCTCCGCTCCCAGTGGACCACCGACAGCGCCTCCCGCACGGCCACTTCCGCCGGCGGCGGCAGGCTGCTAGAGCTAGCCGACCGTGATCGGAGCGGCGGACGGACGGGTGCCCTGCCGCATCCAGACGAAGAAGCCGACCAGGGTGAACGCGCCGTAGAAGACGTACATCAGCCCCGACGCGTAGTAGCCGGCCGAGAACAGCAGCGGCACGCCGACCAGGTCGACGGCCACCCAGATGAGCCAGAACTCGGTCCAGCCCTTCGCCATGCCGTAGGTGGCGAGGACGGAGCCGACGAAGATCCACGCGTCGCTCCAGACCGGCTCGTAGGAGCCGAGCGCGCGGAACACCGGGGTCAGCACCGCGGTGCCGCCGACCATCCCGAGCACCAGCAGGCCGCGGGTGCGCCACGACGCCCAGCGCGGCTCGATCAAGGTGGTCGAGTCGTCGGGGCGGTGGGTCCACCGGTACCAGCCGTAGACGCTGACCAGGATGAACATCACCTGCCGCCCGGCCTGGCCGAGCAGGTTGACGGGGTTGGGAGTGCCGAACAGGGCGCCCATGAAGACCGTGAACAGCAGCACGTTGCCGATGAGGCCGACGGGCCAGGCCCAGACCTTCCGCCGCATCCCGCCGAGGGCGCTGAGGAGCCCGAAGACGTTGCCGATGACCTCCCGCCAGAGGACGGTCTGCTCGCCGATGACGATCTGCGCGTCGAACAGCCAGTGCACGAGGTCCACGAGGCCTTCTTCCTGAGTCGGGATGCCGGGTGGTGCAACCCTGCCCCATCCCGGGCCATTCCCGTCGCGGGCTGATGAGGGCGCCGCGCTCGGACCACGCTGGATCCCGCTCCGGGGCGGGGAGCGCGACCGGCGCCCCGCTGTGCCGCCGCGACCGTAGGCTGGCGGGATGACGTCCCGGGTGCGACTCCTGCTGGCCTCGTCGCACCCCGGGCCGACCGTGACGGTCACCGTGCTGGCGACCGTGATCGCGGCGGCGTCCGGGCATCCGCTCGGGCAGGTCGTGCTGGTGGCGCTCGCCGTGCTGCTCGGGCAGCTCTCGATCGGGCTCGCGAACGACTGGATCGACGCCGATCGCGACCGCGCGGTGGGGCGCACCGACAAGCCGGTCGCGCAGGGGCTGATCGGCGTGGGCGCCGTCCGCGCCGCCGCACTGGGGACGGCGGCGGCCGCCGTGGTGCTCTCGCTGCTGCTCGGACCGGTCGCCGCGGTCGCGCACCTGGTGCTGGTCGCCGCGGGCTGGGCCTACGACGCGGGGCTCAAGCGCACGGTCTGGTCGGTCGCTCCCTTCGTGGTCGCCTTCGGGCTGCTGCCGGTGGTGGCGGTCGCGGCGGGCGACGGCCGGCTCCCCGCCTGGTGGGCGATCGCGACCGGCGCCGTGTTCGGCATCGCGATCCACTGCACGAACGTGCTCCCCGACCTGGTCGACGACGAGGCCACCGGGGTCCGCGGCTTCCCGCACCGCCTCGGCCTGCGGCTCTCCGGAGTCGTCGCCTTCGGGTCGCTGGTGGTGGCCGCGCTGCTCGTGCTCGTCGGACAGCTCGTCGGCGACCAGCCGGTGCGCGGGACAGGCGTGGTGCTCGCGGTGATCGGGACCCTCGCGGTGGTCGTGCTCGCCGCGGCGGGCATCCGCCTGGTGCTGACCGGTCCGCCGACGCGCACCCTGTTCCGGCTGGTGATCGCGGCCTCGCTCGTGCTGGTGGTCGAGCTCGGGCTGGCGGGCGCGCGGCTGGTCGGCTGACCGGCCGCCCTCAGGACCAGCGCATCGCGTAGACGCGGGCGAGCAGGTCCGAGGTCGGCAGGGCGAGGGCGGTGCGGAGGAACGCCTCGCGGCCGCGGTGCGCGAGCGAGCCGAGCGGGCGTCCGAGGGCCATGTTCGCCTCCGCCTGCCGCGCCGCGCGCCGGGCCGCGGTGGTGCGCCGCCGGGCGAAGCCGGGCCAGGGGCCGGCCTCGCCGCGGCGCACGGCACCGGCCAGGAGCGGGGCGAGCTCGGCGGCGTCGAGCCAGCCGAGGTTCATGCCCTGCCCGCCGATCGGACTGATCTCGTGCGCGGCGTCGCCGATGAGCACGACGCGGCCGACGCCCATCAGCTCGGCCTCGCGGCGCCGCACCTGGAATCCGCTGAGCATCGTGCAGGTGTCCGGGTCGGCGTCGGCGCCCGTCCGGTCGCGGACAGCGGCGGCCAGGGCGCGCGCGGCCTCCTGGTCGGGGGCCTCCTCGGGCCGCCAGGCGGGGGCGCCGAGGGAGCGGTCGGGGCCGCTCAGGGCGACGTACCGGCGCCGGCCGCCCGGCAGCGGGAAGGACTCCACCACTCCGGCCGGGCCGACGTCGACCAGCGCGGTGCCGGTGAGACCGCCGGGCTCGGGGTCGGCGAAGTCGCCCATCACGTAGCGGTCCGGGTAGTCGCGGCCGGTGGTGCGGATCCCGAGCAGGTCGCGGACGGTGCTCCGGGCGCCGTCGGCTCCCACGACGAAGGCGGTGCGGACAGAGACCGGCTCGCCGCCCGGTCCGGTGCCGGTCGCCTCGACGGTGGAGCCGCGACGGAGCAGGCCGGTCAGCGCGACCCCGGGGCGCAGCGCGTCCGGGGACGCCGCCTCCAGGCGCTCGCGGAGGATCGCCTCGGTGCGGTGCTGGTCGAGGGTGACGACGTAGGGGTGCGTCGCGGAGGCGCGTGCGAACGAGAGCGTGCCGAGGGTGCGGCCCCGGCTGCGCGCGACGCCCTCGCGGACCCGGGTGGCCTCGGCCAGCACGGGAGCATCGGCGCCGATCGCGGCGAACGCGTCGAGCGACGGCGGATGGATGCCGATCGCCCGCGAGCCGCGCGGCACCGAGGAGCGCCGCTCCCACACCTGCACGTCCACTCCGGCCCGCGCCAGGAGCGCGCCGAGCAGGAGTCCGACCGGACCGCCGCCGACCACGAGCACGTCCGTCTCCGCTGTCACGGGTCGAGCCTAGGGAGCGGCGGCGCGGCGGGCGAGGGGGTGCGCTCGACCGCCGCGCGTGCTCAGGGTGCGAGCGGAGGCGTCAGAGCGCGTCGACGGCGGCGAGGATCTCCTCGGTCTCCGTGCGCGTCGTGTAGTCGACGTGCACGTCCGCCGTGCGGACGATCCGGTCGACGTCGACGACCAGGACGGTCGGGTACGGGACAGCCGGGGTGTCGTCGGCGTTGCTGTCCTTCACGGCGAAGCCGAGCGCGGTGTGCGCCTCCTGCGCCTCGCCGCTGGGGGCGGTGACGATGCCGAGAGCGCTCGCGAGCGTGTTGCCGGGGTCGGAGACGACGGTGAAGCCCAGGTCGCCGTTCGCGACCGCCGCGCGCGACCCGTCGGGGGTCTGCGGGCTGATCGCGACGAGGGCGACTCCGCGCGACGCGAGCTCGGGGGCGAGGGTCTCGTTGTAGTGCTTGAGCGTGATGTTGCAGTACGGGCACCAGGCTCCGCGGTAGAAGACGAGGACGGCCGGGCCCGCGCCGAGGACGTCCGCGAGGTCGACGGTGTCGCCGTCGACGGTCACGACGGAGGCGGCGGGGAGCGCGTCGCCGGCGGTGACGGCTCCGCTCGGGGCGCCGGCGGCGACGAGGTCGTCGCGCTCGCCGGAGAAGACGGCGGCGAGCTCGGGGCCGACCGTCTCGTCGAAGCCGACGGTGAACTGGTCGAGCTGGGTGCGGACGGAGGTGCTGGTCATCGGAAGTCCTTCGGTCGTGACGGTCGTGGTCCCCCGTCCGGGAGCCTAGGCATGCGGGGGACCGGGCGCCGGGCGCCCGTCACGCGGCGTCACACGACGGCCGACGCGTGTCGGCCGGCGTGCGTGGGGCCCGGCCCCGTCGCTCCGTCATTCCGGGGCGACGACCAGCTCGCCGCCGGCGGAGCGCGAGACGCACGGCATGATCCAGCGGTCCTGCTCCTCGGGGGTCAGCACCAGGTCGCGGTGCTCCGCCGTCCCGCCGACGAGGCGCAGGCGGCAGGTGCCGCAGGTGCCCGACTCGCAGGAGGAGTCGACGTCGATCCCGGAGGAGCGTAGCGCGGTGAGGAGCGAGCGGTCGGCCGGGACCTCCACGACGGCTCCGGTCGGCTCCCAGACGGCGGCGAAGGGGACGGCCCGGTCGCCGACGGCGTCGACGCCCGCGAAGTCCTCGACGTGGATCCGGCTCGGGCGCCAGTGCATCGTGAGGGCGAGGACCTCGTCGATCAGCGCGGACGGACCGCAGCAGTAGATCCGGGCGTCGTCGTCGGGCTCGGCGACGAGCGGCCAGAGGTCGAGCCGTCCGTGGATCGCACTGTGGTGCACGAGGGAGCCGTCGGCGGAGAACTCGTCGAGCCACGCCGTGTCCCCGGGGGTGCGGCTGAGGTAGACGACCTGCACGGCCGAGCCCTGCGCCCGGAGCTCGGCGGCCATGGCGCGGATCGGGGTGACCCCGATCCCGCCGGCGATCAGGAGGTAGCGGGCGGCGGGCCGGAGGGCGAAGGTGTTCGCTGGCGGCGCGGAGGAGAGGACGTCGCCGACGCGGACGTCGTCGTGGAGGCTCCGCGATCCGCCCCGACCCCCGGGCTCGCGGCGCACCGCGATCGCGTAGTGCGACGGCTCCGCGGATCCCGGCTCGACGAGGCTGTAGCTGCGGCGCTCGCCGGAGGGGGTCGTGAGCGTGAGGTGCGCGCCGGCGGAGTAGCCGGGCAGCGGGGCGCCGTCCTCGCTCCGCAGCACGAAGCGGGTGACGGCCGGGGTGAGCGCCTCGCGCTCGGCCACCACGAGCCGCAGCTCAGCCACGGAGCACCAGCTCGTCGCCCACGCCGAGCGTGCCGCCGTCGAGGACCTCCGCGTAGACGCCGAGGAGCTCGTGGCCGTAGGTCTCGTGCAGCAGCCGGGGGACGGGCAGGTCGCGCCGACCGGTGCCCGGCTCGACCTCGGTCGCGGCGCACCGCTCGGTGACCTTCGTGATCCGCAGCCGCAGCCCGCCCGCGGTGAGCTCGCGCCCGAGCAGCTCGAGCTCGCTCCACGCGGGCAGCCCCTCGAGGTGGATGTTCCCGCGGAACCGCAGCGGATCGACGCTCCGGCCGGTGCGCTCGGCGAGGTCGCGGACGCTCGCCAGGTTGATCAGCGAGACGTACTCCATCTCCACATCGGAGTTGTGGGCCGTGTCGGTGTAGCGGCGCCCCGCGTCCTGGGCGATCACGGGCTCGACGCCGGGCGGCAGGTCGAGCACGCGGGCGGCGAAGGAGCGCAGTGCGGCCCGGCCGTCCTCCGCGCCGAGGTCGGCGGAGAGGACCCGGTGGCCGCGGACGTCGACGGTGAGCACTCCGCTGTCGGGGTCGAGGTGCGTGGTCAGGCCGGCGAGGCGCGCCTCGGCGACGAGCACGAAGTACTCGCGCTTGGAGATGCCGTGCCGCATGCCGGGCCGGTAGGCGCCGCCGGGGCGGGCGAGGGCGATCGTGCGGTCGAAGGGGACGCCGCGGCCTGTGGTGAGCTCGACGCAGGGGAGCGGCTGCGGGGTCAAGCCCTTCACCGGGTAGACGAAGAGGCCGTCCACGCGTGTCGTCATGCCCCCCATCCTGGCGCATCGCCGGGGAGCCGGCAGGGCCGTCGCGGCGCAGGGGAGCGCGAGGAACGGACGCGGCGCCGTGCGGATCCTGCGAGGGCGGATGGAGGGATCCGCTCCGGCGGGCCTCGTCAGTACTGGAGGGAGAGGCCGACCAGGGGCGGGACGACGAGCGCGCCCAGCTCGACGATCGCGACGCTCGCGCCGACGCCGAGCGTGACGGCCGAGAGCAGCCGGGCGCGGTCCTTCCGCGCGACGCCGATGACGCCGACGATCGCGGTCGCCGTCGCGAGCACGAGCATCGTGACCCCGAGGGCGGCGAAGAGCGCCCCGATCTGCGTGGTGTCGAAGCCGCCCTGGAACGCGAGGACCGGGATGGCCGTGGTGAGCGCGGTCCGCCCGATCTGCGCGAGTTCCTCGAGTCCGAGGGTCTCACCTTCGATCGCGAGGGCCGGGCCGATCCGGCGCAGTTCCTCCGCGCCGAAGACCTCGCCGATCTCGCGGG
>NZ_PSUU01000050.1:0-23384 GCF_002932015.1 Rathayibacter sp. AY1H3 | reverse complement strand
CGCGGGTCGTCGGCGGGGACGAAGCCGACCATCGGCAGCACGAGGAGCGACGCGTCGACCTCGGGCGAGCCGTAGGACTGCACGAAGTGGCCGCGCTCGGCGTCGAAGCCCTGGGCCTCGATCTCGGCGCGCACCTCGTCGCGGAGGCGCTCCCAGGTCTCGACCGGACCGGGCAGGCCGTTCTCGCGCACGGCGCGGACGCCCCGATCGAGCGCGGCCCAGATCATGACCCGCGAGTGCGTGAAGTGCCGCGGCTCGCCCCGGATCTCCCAGATGCCGTTGTCCGGCCGCTGCCAGTTGGTCTCGACGAAGCCCAGGAGCGCGCGCTGGAGCGGCCAGGAGAACTCCGTCTCGTCCACTCCGGCCACGCGGGCCTCGTGCAGAGCGACCATCACCTCGCCGATCACGTCCGCCTGGTACTGGTCGACGGCGGCGTTCCCGATCCGCACGGGGGAGGCGCCGTCGTAGCCGGGCAGGCTCGGCATCTCCCGCTCGGGCAGGTCGCGCTCGCCGGCGAGGCCGTACATGATCTGCACGTCCTCCGGCGCGCCCGCGACCGCGCGGAGCAGCCAGGCCCGCCACTTCTGCGCCTCCTGCTCGAACCCGTGCGCGAGCAGGGCCTGCAGGGTGAGCGAGGCGTCGCGGAGCCAGACGTAGCGGTAGTCCCAGTTGCGGGCGCCGCCGAACTGCTCCGGGAGCGAGGTGGTCGCCGCCGCGACGATGCCGCCGGTCTCGTCGTCGGTGAGGGCGCGGAGGGTCAGCAGCGAGCGGACGACGGCGTCGCGGTGCGGGCCGTCGTAGTCGATCGCCGACGCCCACTCGGACCACCAGGAGAGCGTGCGCTCCAGCGCGCGGTCGACGTCGAGGCGCTTCGGCGCCCGCTGGTGCGAGGGGAACCACGCCATCGAGAGGTCGACGACCGCGTCCGCGTCGACGTCGAACTCCGCCGCGTGGGCGTGGTCGACGGCCTTCAACCGCACTCCGCGCACCACGACCGCGTCGGGCCCGGCGACGGCGACGAGCAGCGGATCCTCGTCCGTCCCCTCCTGCCGCACCCACGGCATGGTGCGGGCGTAGTCGAAGCGGATGCGCAGCTCCTGCCGCATCCGGACGGTCCCCGACACTCCGCGCACCCGGCGCACCAGCTCGGCGCGCTCGTCGCGCAGCGGCATCACGTCGACCACCTCGACGACGCCGGTGGGGGTCGTCCACCGGGTGACCAGCGCGAGCGTGTCGCCGAGGTAGTGGCGCTCGCTCGTCGCCTCCCCGTCCACCGGCCGCAGCGACCAGCGCCCCTGGTCGTCGCCGCCGAGGAGGGCGCCGAAGACGGAGGCGGAGTCGAAGCGCGGCAGGCACAGCCAGTCGATCCCCCCGTCGCGGGAGACGAGAGCGGCCGTGCGGCAGTCGGAGAGGACGGCGTAGTCCTCGATCGGGGAGACCATGCGGCGATCCTCTCAGGTGCGGCTGTGGCCTCCCAGTCAAGGCGGAGCGGGGCTCTTCAGCGCCGCCGTAGGGTGAGCCGCATGGCACAGACCGTCTCGACCCTGCTCATCCTCGGAGCGACGGGGGACCTGTCCTCGCGGCTCCTCCTCCCCGCCGTCGGCCAGCTGCTGACCCGCGAGACCGACCGGCGGGTCCATCTCGTCGGCGCGGGACGCGAGGACTGGACCCAGGAGCACTGGCACGAGGTGCTGACCGCCTCCTTCGCCACCGTCGAGGCGCAGGGCGAGGGCGTGGACGCGCTCACCTCCGGCACGCGCTACCAGCAGATCGACGTCACCGATCCGGAGGCGCTCGCCGCACTGCTCGCGAGCTGCGACGGTCCGGTGGCGGTCTACTTCGCCCTCCCGCCGGCGATCGCGGCGAAGGCCTGCGAGGCGCTCGCCGCCCACGACCTGCCGGAGGGCACCGTGCTGGCGCTGGAGAAGCCGTTCGGGACCGACGAGACGAGCGCACACGCCCTCAACCAGCGCCTCGCCGCGCTGGTCCCCGAGGACCGCATCCACCGCGTCGACCACTTCCTCGGCCGCGCGACCGTGATGAACGTGCTCGGCCTGCGCTTCGCGAACCGGATCCTCGAGCCGCTGTGGTCGGCCGAGCACATCGAGAGCGTCGAGATCGTCTACGACGAGCAGCTGGCCCTCGAGGGGCGGGCGAGCTACTACGACGGCGCGGGCGCGCTGACCGACATGATCCAGAGCCACCTGCTGCAGGTCCTCGCGGTGATCGCGATGGAGCCGCCGTCCTCGCTCGACGCGGCCGACCTCCGGGACGCGAAGTCGATCGTCCTGCGCGCCACCCGCCTGCACGGCGACGACCCCGCCGCGAGCTCGCGCCGCGCCCGCTACACGGCGGGGACGATCGACGGACGCGAGCTGCCCGCCTACGCGGACGAGAAGGGCGTGGACCCCGCTCGCCGGACCGAGACGCTGGCCGAGCTGGTCGTCGAGATCGACACCTGGCGCTGGGCAGGCGTGCCGTTCACCCTCCGCTCCGGCAAGGCGCTCGGGGAGCGGCGGCGCGAAGTGGTCATCCGCTTCAAGCCGGTGCCGCACCTGCCCCGCGGCTTCGTGGGCACCGAGGCGCCGTCCGTGCTGCGGCTGTTCCTCGCGCCCGACCAGATGTCGCTCGAGCTGAACATCAACGGCCCCGGCGACCCGTACACGCTCGAGCGCGCCTCGCTGGAGGCGACCTTCGGCGCGGGCGAGCTGCTGGCGTACGGCGAGGTCATCTCGGGGATCCTTGACGACGACCCGTCGCTCTCGGTCCGCGGGGACGCCGCCGAGGAGTGCTGGCGCATCGTGCAGCCCGCGATCGACGCGTGGCACGCGGATCGAGTGCCGCTCGACGAGTACCCGGCGGGCAGCGAGGGCCCCGGGAGCTGGCCGACGCTCTGAAGGGCGGCCGGGGGAGGGTCGGCTACGGGGGATCTCGGGACGGCGGCGGTGCCGCCTCCTCGATCAGCGGGAAGGGCGACGTCGCTCGTCGGGTCGGCCGGAGGGCGAGCCCGCCGGCTGACCGCTCGGGTCAGGAGCGGGTCGCGACGGGGGTGTCGACGGCGACGTCGGCGGGGGCCGGCTCCGCCCAGACGGCGATCGGCTTCGGCTCCCAGGTGAGGGCGGCCGGCTCCACCGGGGGAGTGGAGGCGCGCATCGCGGGGATCGCCTCGGTGACCGGGGACGACGTCCGCTCGGCGCCGGCGCGGAGCTGCTCCTCCTGGATGGCGGCGGAGAGCTCGTGGGCGAGGGAGCGCGCGAGCATCCCGTGGAAGATCGGGTCGCGGTCGTCGTGGCTGCGGCGCGTGACGACCCAGGCGCCCTCGGATCCGACGAAGGCCGCGAGCCGCTCGTGGACGACGGCGAAGAGCTCGTCCTGCGTGAGGACGGGGGCCGCCTCGACGACCTCGTGGGCCGCCTTGCGGCGCCTCAGACGAAACCTCATGACGAACCCCGTTTCCCGTGCCGGCAGCGACTGGGAACAGTGTCGCCGCCACCGGGTCGGGAGACCGGCTGACACGCCGCCCCGCGGGGAGGCGGCGCGTCAGGAGGGCCTAGCGGTCGCGCTTCTTGCCGCGCTCCTCCTTGACGATCTCCTTCGAGTCGTAGGACACGGAGCCCAGGGCGACGGTGACCGAGATGGCCCAGCTGACCCACTGGAGGGCCAGGCGCCAGTCGCGCGGGCCCTTGCGCGTGGTCTGCAGGATCGACCAGCCGCCGACGATCGCGCTGATGACGCTGGAGTTGAGGATGAACTTGCGCATGCGTGTGCCTCCCGTGTTCACCCCGACGCTAGCGGGTGCGAAAGCTCTCAGAGGAACGCTTGACAGCACCGAGGGGTTGTCCCGCTACGGTGGACCGCCGCCGGGACCCGAATCCTCGAGCCGGGGCACGCCGAGGAGAACGGGAACGACATGCGCACGGCTGTGATCGGGGCGGTGCTGCTCCTCGTCGGGGCGGTGGCCGTCGTCACGGGGGTCCTCCCGATGGACGCGCTGGGCGAGCTGGTCGAGCGGACGGCGCCGATCCTCGGCTTCGTGGTCGCGGTGACCGTGGTCGCCGAGCTGGCCTCCGAGGCCGGCGTCTTCACCGTGGTCGCCGAGCGCTCCGCCGAGTGGGGCCGCGGGCGGACCGCGGTGCTCTGGCTGCTGGTGGTGGCGATGGCCGTCGTCAGCACGGTGTTCCTCTCGCTCGACACGACCGCCGTGCTCCTGACCCCGGTCGTGGTCCTGCTCGCGGCGCACGTGCGCGTCCCGCCCCTGCCGTTCGCGATGGCCACGGTCTGGCTGGCGAACTGCGCCTCCCTCCTCCTCCCCGTCTCGAACCTCACCAACCTGCTCGCGCAGCGGCGCCTGGGGGTCGAGGGCCCCTTCGCCTTCGCCGCGCTGACCGCGGTGCCCGCGCTCGTCGCGGCCGTCGTGCCCGTGCTGATCCTCGCGATCCGCTACCGGCGCGAGCTGGCCGGGCGCTACACCCCGGGGGAGCGGACGCCGGTGGAGGACCGGGTGTTGCTCGTCGGCGCGGGGACCGTCGTGGCGCTGCTCCTGCCGGCGCTCGTCTCGGGCCTCGAGGTGTGGATCCCGGCGACGGTCGCCGCGGTCGCGCTGATCGTCCTCTTCGCGGTGCGCCGTCCCGCGGCGCTCACGCCCGCCCTCCTGCCGTGGCAGCTCGTCGTGTTCGCGTCGGGCCTCTTCGTGGCGATGGAGGCGGCGCACCAGCTCGGGCTGGGCGCGGCGCTCGCCGTGGTCGCGGGGGAGGGGAGCGGGACGCTCGACCTGCTGCGCCTCGCCGGCTCCGGCGCGGTCGCCTCCAACCTGGTCGACAACCTGCCCGCCTACCTCGCCCTCGAGCCCGTCGCGGCGGATCCGCTCCGCCTGGTCGCCCTGCTGATCGGCGTGAACGCCGGGCCGCTGATCACCCCGTGGGCCTCGCTCGCCACCCTGCTCTGGCACCAGAGGCTGACCGCGCTGGGCGTGCACGTCTCGTGGCGCCAGTACGCGCTCCTCGGACTCGTCGCGGTCGTCCCGACGGTGGGCGGAGCGACGCTCGCCCTCGCCCTCGTGCAGGGCTGATCCCCCGTCCCCCGAGCGGGGCCGGCTGATAGCCTCGACGGGCACGACGACGGCTCGACCGACGAAAAGGGACCACCATTCCTCCGCACTCCGCCTCCGCCTCCTCCGCCGCTGACAGGACCGACGCCGGGACCTCGGGAGGGACCGAGCGCAACGCGTTCGTGGTCGTCTCGAACCGCCTCCCCGTGGACCGCGTCGTGGCCGAGGACGGCACCGCCTCCTGGAAGACCTCGCCCGGCGGGCTGGTCACCGCGCTCGAGCCCGTGATGCGCGCGAACGAGGGCGCCTGGGTCGGCTGGCCCGGCGTGGCCGACGAGGAGGTCGCCCCGTTCGTCGACAACGGCGTGCAGATCGTCCCCGTCGCCCTCAGCGCGCAGGAGCTCGAGGACTACTACGAGGGCTTCTCGAACGACACGCTGTGGCCGCTCTACCACGACGTGATCGCGCCCCCGACCTACCACCGCGACTGGTGGGACGCCTACGTGCGGGTCAACCAGCGCTTCGCCGAGGCGGCCGCGGCCGTGACGGAGGAGGGCGGCGTGGTCTGGGTGCAGGACTACCAGCTCCAGCTCGTGCCCAAGATGCTGCGGGAGCTCCGGCCCGACGTCACGATCGGCTTCTTCAACCACATCCCGTTCCCGCCCTACGGGATCTTCGCGCAGCTCCCGTGGCGCCGGCAGATCGTCGAGGGCCTGCTCGGCGCCGACGTGATCGGCTTCCAGCGCCAGGGAGACGCGGGCAGCTTCCTCCGCGCGGTCCGGCGCCTGCTCGGCTACGACACCCGCAGCACGGTCGTCGAGGTCCCGGTCGAGGAGGAGGCCGTCGGCGGCACCCGCCGCGTCAACCGCTCGCGGCGCGGGGCGAGCGTGCGCCCGGTCGTCGCCCGGCACTTCCCGATCTCGATCGACTCCGCGTCGTTCGAGGCGATGGCGCGCACCCCCGAGATCCAGGCCCGCGCCGCCGAGATCCGCGCCGAGCTGGGCAACCCCGCGACGATCATGCTCGGCGTCGACCGGCTCGACTACACCAAGGGGATCGGCCACCGCCTGAAGGCCTTCGGCGAGCTCCTGGCGGACGGCCGCCTCACCTCCGAGGACGCGGTGCTGGTGCAGGTCGCGAGCCCGAGCCGCGAGCGCGTGGACACCTACCGGCAGCTGCGCGACGACATCGAGCTGCAGGTCGGCCGGATCAACGGCGACTACAGCACGCTCGGGCACCCGGCGATCAGCTACCTCCATCACGGCTACCCGCGCGAGGAGATGGTGGCGCTCTACCTCGCCGCCGACGTCATGCTCGTGACGGCCCTGCGCGACGGGATGAACCTCGTCGCGAAGGAGTACGTCGCGTCCCGCTTCGACAACGACGGCGTGCTCGTGCTGAGCGAGTTCGCCGGAGCGGCCGACGAGCTCAAGCAGGCCGTGCAGGTGAACCCGCACGACATCTCGGGGCTGAAGGACGCGATGGAGGCCTCGGCGCGGATGCCGCGCGTCGAGCGCACCCGGCGCATGCGCGCGCTCCGTCGCCGCGTGCTCGAGAACGACGTGGCGCGCTGGTCCGAGTCGTTCCTCTCCGCTCTCGCGGAGCACGCGGCCGGCCAGCAGCTCGACGTGCGGCCCGCCGCCCGCGGGCAGGAGGCGCCGCACGGCCAGGAGGCCGAGCACCGCGACGACGCGGCCCACGGACAGGCGGCCGAGCTCGAGCGGGAGGCCGCCGACGACCGCGAGCTCGACGGCGGCGCGCGATGAGCGAGGGAGTGCCCGAGCGGCTCGCGGCGGCGCTGCGGGAGCTCGCCGCGACCGATCGGCTCCTGGTGGCCCTCGACTTCGACGGCACCCTCGCGCCCGAGGTCGACGACCCCGCCCGCGCGCGGGCGCTCCCCGAGGCGCGCGAGGCCGTGCTGCGGCTCCTCGCCCTCCCCGGCACCCGGGTCGCGCTGGTCTCCGGCCGGGCGCTCGGGAGCCTGGAGGAGGTCTCGCAGCTGCCGGACGAGGCGCTGCTGGTCGGCTCCCACGGCATCGAGATCCGCCTCGACCCCGAGGAGGACGCGGTCCGGCTCGACGACGACGAGCTCGAGAAGGTGGGAGTGCTCGAGGACGTCCTGAAGGGCATCGCCCGCGGGATCGACAACGTCTGGATCGAGGACAAGCCGGCCGGCTTCGCCCTGCACACCCGCCTCGCGACCGAGCGCCACAGCCGCGTCGCCCACGTCGTCGCCCTCTCCGAGGCGCGCGCCGAGGTGCAGGGGGTCACCATCCGCGAGGGGAAGAACGTCCTGGAGTTCTCGGTCCGCTCGACCACCAAGGGCGAGGCCGTGCAGCACCTCCGCCGCTACACCGGCGCGACCGCCGTCCTCTACGCGGGCGACGACGTGACGGACGAGGACGCCTTCGCGGTCCTCGGCTCCGGCGACGTCGGCATCAAGAGCGGCGAGGGCACCACCGCGGCCTCCTACCGGGTCCGCGGTCCCGAGCAGGTCGCGCACGCACTCCGGCTGCTGGCCGACCTGCGCGCGGAGTAGCAGCCCCCTTCCGGCGGTCAGCGCCGGCGGGTCCCGGATCGCCGACTCGCCGAGGACGGCCGTCCGCCGACGCGGGGAGCGGCCGTTCGCGACGAGTCGGAGATCCGCGGGGACGTCCGCGTCCGGTGCCGCTGCCGGAGGCCGTGGCAGGAACGGGTGCGCGGGCCGGTCCGGGTCCGCCCGGCGAGCAGGGGCACTGCGCGCGAGGCGGTAGCCTCATCGCATGCCGGAAATCGATTGGAAGCCCCGCTCGCGCACCGTCACGGACGGCATCGAGGCCACGACGTCGCGCGGGATGCTGCGGGCGGTCGGGATGGGCGATGACGACTGGGAGAAGCCCCAGATCGGCATCGCGTCCTCGTGGAACGAGATCACCCCCTGCAACCTCTCGCTCGAGCGCCTCGCGCGCTCCGCGAAGGAGGGCGTGCACTCCGGCGGCGGCTACCCGCTCCAGTTCGGCACCATCTCCGTCTCGGACGGCATCTCGATGGGCCACGAGGGCATGCACTTCTCGCTCGTCTCCCGCGAGGTCATCGCCGACTCCGTCGAGACCGTGATGATGGCCGAGCGCCTGGACGGCACCGTCATGCTGGCCGGCTGCGACAAGTCGCTGCCCGGCATGCTGATGGCCGCGGCCCGCCTCGACCTCGCCGCCGTGTTCGTCTACGCCGGCTCGATCGCACCGGGCTGGGTCAAGCTCTCGGACGGCACCGAGAAGGACATCACGATCATCGACTCCTTCGAGGCCGTCGGCGGCGTCAAGGCCGGGATCATGTCCGAGGAGGACGCCAAGCGCATCGAGTGCGCCTTCGCCCCGGGCGAGGGATCCTGCGGCGGCATGTACACCGCCAACACCATGGCCAGCGTCGCCGAGGCGCTCGGCATGAGCCTGCCCGGCTCCGCCTCGCCCGCCGCCGCCGACCGCCGCCGCGACTACTTCGCCCGCAAGTCCGGCGAGGCCGTCGTCGAGCTGCTGCGCAACGGCACCACGGCCCGCGACATCCTCACCAAGGAGGCGTTCGAGAACGCGATCGCGGTGGCGATGGCCTTCGGCGGGTCGACCAACGTCATCCTGCACCTGCTCGCGATCGCCAACGAGGCCGAGGTCGACCTCACGATCGACGACTTCAACCGCATCGGCGACACGATCCCGCACATCGGCGACCTCAAGCCCTTCGGCAAGTACGTCATGAACGACGTCGACCGCCACGGCGGCGTCCCGGCCGTGATGAAGGCGCTCCTGGACGCCGGGCTGCTCCACGGCGACTGCCTGACGGTCACCGGGAGAACGGTCGCCGAGAACCTCGCCGCGATGGACATCGCACCGCTGGACGGCGAGGTCATCCGCACCCTCGACAACCCGATCCACGCGACCGGCGGGCTCACCATCCTCAAGGGCTCGCTCGCCCCCGAGGGCGCGGTCGTCAAGACCGCCGGCTTCGACGCCTCCGTCTTCGAGGGTCCGGCCCGTGTGTTCGAGCGCGAGCGCGCCGCGATGGACGCTCTGACCGAGGGCCGGATCGAGAAGGGCGACGTGGTGGTCATCCGCTACGAGGGCCCCAAGGGCGGCCCCGGCATGCGCGAGATGCTCGCCATCACCGCCGCCATCAAGGGGGCCGGGCTCGGAAAAGATGTACTACTGTTGACGGACGGACGATTCTCAGGCGGCACAACCGGCCTGTGCATCGGCCACATAGCTCCCGAATCGGTGGACGCAGGTCCCATCGCATTCGTTCGCGACGGAGACCCGATTCGGGTCGACATCGCCGCTCGCTCGATCGACCTACTCGTCGACGAGTCCGAGCTCGCCGCCCGCCGAGAAGGCTGGGCCCCTCTCCCTCCGCGCTACACCCGCGGTGTCCTCGCCAAGTACGCCAAGCTCGTCCGCTCGGCAGCCGAGGGCGCCGTCACCGGGTGACCCGGCCCGCTCCGGCCGGCCGCGCACTCGCGTTCCCGGGCACTCGCCTCCGGCTCTGCCCGCCGCCGCACCACCTCCTGAAGGAATCGACACCCGCATGACTCCGGATCCGTCCGCCGTGCAGCCCGCACCGACGCCCCAGCCACCCCGACCCGCCCACGCTCCCGGGGCCGCCCCCGCGGCCGAGGTCCTCACCGGAGCGCAGGCGGTCGTCCGCTCGCTCGAGATGCTCGGGATCGAGGACGTCTTCGGCCTGCCCGGCGGCGCGATCCTCCCGGTCTACGACCCGCTGATGGACTCCTCGAAGATCCGGCACATCCTGGTCCGCCACGAGCAGGGCGCCGGCCACGCCGCCGAGGGCTACGCCTCGGCGACCGGCAAGCTCGGCGTCTGCATCGCGACCTCGGGCCCCGGAGCGACCAACCTGGTCACCGCGATCGCGGACGCCTACATGGACTCGGTCCCGATGCTCGCGATCACCGGCCAGGTGTTCTCGACGCTCATGGGGACCGACGCGTTCCAGGAGGCGGACATCGTCGGCATCACGATGCCGATCACGAAGCACTCCATCCTCGTGACGCGCCCCGAGGACATCCCCTCGGCCCTCGCCTCCGCCGCGCTGATCGCCACCACCGGCCGCCCCGGCCCCGTGCTGGTCGACATCACGAAGGACGCGCAGCAGGACCAGGCGCCGTTCCTCTGGCCGCCGAAGATCGACCTGCCCGGCTACCGTCCGGTCACGAAGGCCCACGGCAAGCAGATCCAGGCCGCGGCCCAGCTGCTGGTCGAGTCGCGGAAGCCGGTGCTCTACGTGGGCGGCGGCATCATCCGCGCCCGCGCGGCCGCCGAGCTGAAGGCGTTCGCCGAGGCCTGCGGCGCCCCCGTGGTGACCACGCTGATGGCGCGCGGAGCGTTCCCGGACTCGCACGAGCAGCACCTGGGCATGCCCGGCATGCACGGCACCGTCCCCGCGGTGCTCGCGCTGCAGGAGGCGGACCTGATCCTCGCGCTGGGCTCGCGCTTCGACGACCGCGTGACCGGCAAGGCGGCGCTCTTCGCGCCCCACGCCAAGGTCGTGCACGTCGACATCGACCCGGCCGAGATCTCCAAGATCCGCACCGCCGACGTGCCGATCGTGGGCGACCTCAAGGACGTCCTCCCGGACCTCACCGACGCGTTCGCCAAGGCCTCCGCCGACGGCCGCGCCGACACCTCCGAGTGGTGGAGCTACCTCAAGGGCCTGCAGACGGAGTTCCCGCTCGGCTACACCGAGCCGAACGACGGCCTGCTCTCGCCGCAGTACGTCATCAAGCGCATCGGCGAGATCACCGGCCCCGAGGGCGTCTTCGCCTCCGGCGTCGGCCAGCACCAGATGTGGGCGGCGCAGTTCATCAAGTACGAGCGCCCCAACTCGTGGCTGAACTCCGGCGGCGCCGGCACCATGGGCTACTCCGTGCCCGCGGCGATGGGCGCCAAGGTCGGCGCGCCCGAGCGCACCGTGTGGGCGATCGACGGCGACGGCTGCTTCCAGATGACCAATCAGGAGCTCGCCACCTGCACGATCAACGACATCCCGATCAAGGTCGCGGTGATCAACAACTCCTCGCTCGGCATGGTGCGCCAGTGGCAGACCCTGTTCTACGAGGGCCGCTACTCCAACACCGACCTCAACACGGGTCACGACACCGTCCGGGTGCCCGACTTCGTGAAGCTCGCCGACGCCTACGGCGCGCTCGGCATCCGCGTCACGAAGCCGGAGGAGATCGACGACGCCATCCGCCTCGCCATCGCCACCAACGACCGGCCCGTGGTGATCGACTTCGTCGTCAGCCGCGACTCCATGGTCTGGCCGATGGTCCCGCAGGGCGTCTCCAACAGCTACGTCCAGTACGCCCGAGACCACAGCCCGACCTGGGACGACGAGGAGTAGACCCGCATGACGCACCACGTTCTCTCCCTGCTCGTCGAGGACAAGCCGGGACTGCTCACCCGTGTCGCCGGGCTGTTCGCCCGCCGCGGCTTCAACATCGAGTCGCTGGCGGTCGGTCCGACCGAGCTGGCCGGGCTCTCGCGCATCACGGTCGCCGTGGACGTCGAGGACCTGCCGCTCGAGCAGGTCACGAAGCAGCTCAACAAGCTCGTCAACGTGATCAAGATCGTCGAGCTCGACACCGACCAGTCGGTCCAGCGCGAGCACCTGCTCGTCAAGGTCCGCGTCGACAACGTCACGCGCTCGCAGGTGCTCGAGGCCGTCACGCTCTTCCGCGCCCGCGTGGTCGACGTCTCGACGGACGCCCTGGTGATCGAGGTCACCGGCGACACCGGCAAGACCAATGCGTTCCTGCGGGTGATCGAGCCCTACGGCATCAAGGAGATCGCGCAGTCGGGCCTGCTCGCCATCGGGCGCGGCTCCAAGTCGATCACCGAGCGCGTCTTCAAGAACTGACCGCGAACTCTCCACTACAGAAAAGGACTCACCACGTGACCGAGCTCATCTACGACGCCGACGCCGACCTCTCCATCATCCAGTCCAAGAAGGTCGCGATCGTCGGCTACGGCTCGCAGGGCCACGCGCACGCGCAGAACCTCCGCGACTCCGGCGTCCAGGTCGTCATCGCGCTGAAGGAGGGGTCGAAGTCGACCGCCAAGGCCGAGGACGACGGCTTCGAGGTCAAGAGCGTCGCCGACGCCGCGGCCTGGGCCGACCTGATCATGATCCTCGCGCCGGACCAGCACCAGCGCGCGATCTACAGCGAGCAGATCGCCTCCGCGCTGACCGAGGGCAAGACCCTCGCCTTCGCGCACGGCTTCAACATCCGCTTCGGCTACATCGAGGCGCCCGCGGGCGTCGACGTCATCCTCATCGCGCCGAAGGCCCCCGGCCACACCGTGCGCCGCGAGTTCGTCGCCGGCCGCGGCATCCCGGACATCATCGCCGTCGAGAACGACGCGACCGGCACCGCCTGGGAGACCGCGAAGTCCTACGCGAAGGCCATCGGCGGCACCCGCGCCGGCGTCATCAAGACCACCTTCACCGAGGAGACCGAGACCGACCTGTTCGGCGAGCAGGCCGTGCTCTGCGGCGGCACCTCGCAGCTCGTCCAGTACGGCTTCGAGACCCTCGTCGAGGCCGGCTACCAGCCCGAGATCGCCTACTTCGAGGTGCTGCACGAGCTCAAGCTCATCGTCGACCTCATGTGGGAGGGCGGCATCGCCAAGCAGCGCTGGAGCGTCTCCGACACCGCCGAGTACGGCGACTACGTCTCCGGCCCGCGCGTCATCGACCCGCGCGTGAAGGAGAACATGAAGGCCGTCCTCGGCGACATCCAGAGCGGCGCCTTCGCGAAGCGCTTCATCGGCGACCAGGACGCGGGCGGACCCGAGTTCCAGGAGCTGCGCGCCAAGGGCGAGAAGCACCCGATCGAGGAGACCGGCCGCGAGCTGCGCAAGCTCTTCGCCTGGAAGCAGACCGACGAGGACTACACCGACGGCAGCGTCGCGCGCTAGTCGCACCGCGTCGACCGGGGGAGCCCCGGTCCGACGAGGGACCCGTCCACCGGGATCCCCTCGCCGGGCCGGGCTCCTCCGCGTCCGGGGCGCGCCTACCGCTCGAGCTCGCGGACGAGACGGCGGAGACCGCCCTTCGGCGGGACGAGGACGGGGTCCGGCCACCGGGGCGAGAGGTGGTCGCCGAGCGTCACCCGGCGCAGCTTGCGGCCGACGAGGGGGAGGACCCAGTCGGCCGCCCAGCGGCGCTGCTCGCGCAGCCGTGCGCGGAGGCGGAGCGGCTCGGGAGCGTCCCAGGGCCCGGTCGAGATCGTGTGCGGCACGCCGAGCGTGTCGAGCACGCGGCCGGCCAGGACGCGGTGCCCGCGCTTGGAGAGGTGCATCCGGTCGGGCGACCAGAGCACGGGGGAGTGGAACTCCCGCATCGCCCAGTAGTCGACGAGGATCGCGCCCCGCTCGCGGGCGATCCGGCGGACGGCGCTGTTGTAGAGGTGGTTGCGGCGCAGGAACATCCGCGGGGCGGGCAGTCCCGGGATGTCGACGCCGGTGAAGAGCACGAGGGAGGCGCCGGTGGTCGCGAGCGCGTCGACGAGCGCCTCGTAGCGGGTGATCAGATCGACGGTGTCGGTGCCGAGGTCGAGGATGTCGTTGCCGCCGGCGTACAGCGTGATCAGGGTGGGGCGGAGCGCGAGGGTCGGCGCGAGCTGGTCCTCGGTGATCTGGGCGAGGCGCTTCGAGCGGACGGCGAGGTTCGCGTACTCCCAGCCCGGCTCGGCCTTCGCCAGGCGCTCGGCGACGCGGTCGGCCCAGCCGCGCACTCCGTTCGGCAGGCGCGGGTGCGGGTCGCCGACCCCCTCCGTGAAGGAGTCGCCGAGGGCGACGAAGCGGCGGCGGCGGTCGTCCATCCGCTCAGCCTCGCCCCCGGGGGAGGACGCGGGGTGTCCGCCGGGTGTCGGGGAGGCGGCGGCGGGCTCCGAGCCTCCTGCGAGGTGCGCGCGGCTAGGGTGTTGCGGTGATCGATGGTGGACCGGGCCGCTCCCCGGAGGACGACGACGCGGCGACCCCGCCGGTGGACCGCGGGCCGGACGCCGGCCCGGAGGACGACGCCGACGACGAGGCCCTGGAGTGGGCGGGCGAGGGCGCGGACCCGACGCTCGCCGCGGGGACGGCGCGCGTGCGCCGGACGCCCCGCGCGGTCGCGGGGGCGGGCCCGGCGGACGACGGCTCGGACGACGACGACCCCGAGGTCGAGGACCCCGCCGACGAGGCCGCGTCCTCGTCCGCTCTGCTGATCGCCGCGGGCATCGCGGCCGGCCTCTACCTCCTGTACGCCATCGCCTGGGCGATCACGGCGACGCGGCAGTCGCCGGTCGCCACGGCCGGCTTCGCGGGCGATGCGCTCGGCGGCGCCCTCTACTCGCTCGGGCTCTGGCTGGCGGTCCTGGCGCCGCCGGTGTGGTTCGCCGTGGTGCTCCTCGCCACCCGCGACTCCCGGGTGCGCACCCGCGTGCTCTGGCTGGTCGCCGGACTCGTCCTCCTCTCTCCGCTGCCGTTCCTGAAGGGGGCCTGATGACCGACTCGACCCGGGCCACCCTCGGCGGGACCGGCCGGCGCGACCGGCCCGGCCGGCGCCTGGCCGCCTCCGTCCTCGTCGCCGTGGTGTTCGCGCTCTTCTTCGCCTGGGACGTCTGGGAGGCGGTCGGCAACCTGATCGGCCTGCGCAGCGCTGCTGCACTTTTGGGCACCGACCTCAATCCGACCGGGTGGGCAGTGCTGCTGGTGGCCTTGTGCATGCCGGTGCTCTGCTTCACCGTCGCCGTGATGCTCGGGCGGAGGCGGGGGGTATTAGCGAGGACGGGTTTGCTTGCGGCCGCCCTGTGTCTCTCCGCCGTAATAGCCCTCGATGTGCAGCTCATATTCGGCGGCATGAATCTCTTCTCGCTGAGCTGACCGGCGGCGTCACACGGCGCGGGGCGCGCGCACCCCTCCGCTACAGTGACGGGGGGCTGCCGACGCCCCCGCCTCGGTGCCCGCTCCGTCCCCTCTCCGAAGGAAGCGCCTCTCGTGACAAAGCCGGTCGTCCTGATCGCCGAAGAACTCTCGCCCGCCACCGTGGACGCGCTCGGTCCCGACTTCGAGATCCGCTCCGTGGACGGCACCGACCGCCCGGCGCTGCTCGAGGCCCTCGCCACAGCGCACGCGATCCTGGTGCGCTCCGCGACGCAGGTCGACGCGGAGGCGATCGCCGCGGCCCCCTCGCTCCAGGTGATCGCCCGCGCCGGTGTGGGCCTGGACAACGTCGACATCACCGCCGCGACCGCCGCGGGCGTCATGGTCGTGAACGCGCCGACCTCGAACATCATCTCGGCCGCCGAGCTCACCGTCGGCCACATCCTGAGCCTCGCCCGCCACATCCCCGCCGCGCACAGCGCGCTCGCGCAGGGCCTCTGGAAGCGCTCGAAGTACACGGGCGTCGAGCTCTACGAGAAGACCGTCGGCATCATCGGCCTCGGCCGCATCGGCGCGCTGATCACCGCGCGCCTGCAGGCCTTCGGTGTGAACGTCGTCGCCTACGACCCCTACGTGACCAGCGCCCGCGCGCAGCAGCTCGGCGTCACGCTCCTCTCCCTGGAGGAGCTGCTGGCCGAGAGCGACTTCATCACGATCCACATGCCGAGGACCCCCGAGACGACGGGCATGATCTCGGACGATCAGCTGGCGCTGATGAAGCCGTCGGCGTTCATCGTGAACGTGGCCCGCGGCGGCCTCATCGACGAGGACGCGCTGCACCGCGCGCTCGTCGCGAAGACCATCGCCGGCGCCGGACTCGACGTGTTCGTGAAGGAGCCGCCGACCGGATCGCCGCTGCTCGCCCTCGAGAACGTGGTCGTCACTCCGCACCTCGGAGCCTCGACCGACGAGGCGCAGGAGAAGGCCGGCGTCTCGGTCGCCCGCTCGGTGCGCCTCGCGCTCTCGGGCGAGCTCGTGCCGGACGCCGTGAACGTCGCCGGCGGCGTGATCGACGAGTACGTGCGCCCCGGCATCCCGCTGGTCGAGAAGCTCGGCCAGGTCTTCTCGGGCCTCGCGGACTCGCCGGTCACCTCCATCGACGTCGAGGTGCGCGGCGAGCTCGCCGGCTACGACGTGAAGGTCCTCAAGCTGGCGGCTCTCAAGGGCGTGTTCACCAACGTGGTCTCGGAGACGGTGTCCTACGTCAACGCGCCGGTGCTCGCGGAGCAGCGCGGCATCGAGGTGCGCCTGATCACGGAGCCGGTCTCGGACGAGTACCGCAACGTGATCACGCTGCGCGGCGCGCTCTCGGACGGCTCGCAGATCTCGGTCTCGGGCACGCTGACCGGCACCAAGCAGGTCGAGAAGATCGTGGCGATCAACGGCTACGACGTCGAGGTCCCCCTCGCGAAGCACCTCGTCGTCATGAGCTACGTCGACCGCCCCGGGATCGTCGCGGTCTACGGCCGCGAGTTCGGCGACGCCGCGGTCAACATCGCGGGCATGCAGATCGCGCGCACCGAGGCGGGCGGCAAGGCGCTCTCGGTGATCACCATCGACTCGCCCGCCCCCGACGGCCTGCTCGAGAAGGTCCGCGTCGCGATCGACGCCGACCTCATGCAGGAGATCGACATCACCGAGCAGTGAGCACGCGGCGGTTCGCTCAGGTCGACGTCTTCGGCGCCGCGCCGTTCCGGGGCAACCCGGTGGCGGTCGTCGTCGACGGCGACGGCGTGGGCGACGCCGCGATGGCGGAGTTCGCGCGCTGGACGAACCTCTCCGAGACGACCTTCCTCCTCCGCCCGAGCGACCCCGCGGCCGACTACCGGCTGCGGATCTTCACGCCGGGCGGGGAGCTGCCCTTCGCCGGGCACCCGACCCTCGGGAGCGCGCACGCCTGGCTCGCGGCCGGAGGGACGGCCCGCGCGGCGGGGGAGCTCGTGCAGGAGTGCGCCGCGGGTCTCGTCCGACTGCGGGTGACGGAGGAGGGCATCGCCTTCGCCGCCCCGCCCCGCCGGCGGACCGGACCGGTCGACGAGGCGACGCTCAAGCGGGTGGCTGCGGCTCTGCGGATCCCGCGCGCGGAGATCCTCGACCACGAGTGGGTCGACAACGGTCCCGGCTGGCTGGCCGTGCGGCTCGCGTCGGCGGAGCAGGTCCTCGCGCTGCGGCCGGACCAGGCTCTCCTCGCCGGGCTCCCCGTCGGCGTCGTGGGCGAGCATCCGGCGGGAGGCGAGTGCGCGGTCGAGGTGCGGGCGTTCATCCCCGACGCCGGTGTGTCCGAGGATCCGGTGACGGGGAGCCTCAACGCGGGGATCGCCCAGTGGCTGATCGGCAGCGGCGTGCTGCCCGAGCGCTACACGGCCGCTCAGGGGGCGGCGCTGGGCCGAGCCGGGCGCGTGCGCGTCGAGAGCACGGACGGCGCGATCTGGATCGGCGGCGCGACGGTGACCCTGATCGACGGCGTCGTCGAGCTGTAGCGGGTCCGCCGGGGCGGCGCGGTTCAGCTCCCGAGGAGGCGCTGGACGACCGCGAGGACGTCCTCGGCCTCGCCGCGCGACGGCGAGCCCGTGGGGAGCAGGGCGGAGTTGTAGTAGAGCCCGTCGCTCATCAGGACGATCGCCCGGGCGACGAGCGGGTCGCCCACGGCGTCGGCGACCACCTCGTTCCAGCTGTCGTGGATCCGCGCGAGGCCCCCGCTGGCGCGCTCGTCGTGCCCCTGCGCGATGCGCGACACGGCGAGGATCGTGCGGTCGAAGGCCGAGTCGGCGGCGAAGGAGGTGCGCAGCAGGTAGGCGACCACGCCCTCGGGAGCAGCGAGGCTCTGCGCGACGTCCGCCTCCCGCCGCGCGTCGAGGCGCTGCAGGAGCCCGTCGACGAGGGCGTCCTTCGAGGGGAAGTGGTAGAGCAGCCCGCCCTTGGAGACTCCGGCCTCGCGGGCGACGGCGTCGAGGGTCGCGGCGCGCTCGCCCTGCTCGATGAGGAGCTGCTCGAACGCGTCGAGGACGCGGTCGCGGGCGGGGGCAGGAGGCACGGCGACCATCCTACGGCGGATCAGTGGCGACTGTACCGGCTGGACGGTATACTCTCTCCGTTCTCCTCTGAAAGGTCGTCCCCGTGTCCGCGCGCACCGCTCCCGTCTCCACCCACGACACCGCCGGCGCCGCCGACCGGGTCGGGCGACGCGCCTGGGTGGCGCTCGCGGTGCTGATGCTCCCGGTGCTGCTGGTCTCGGTCGACAACACGGTGCTGAACTTCGCGCTCCCCTCGATCGCCGAGGATCTGGGGCCCTCCGGCACCGAGCTGCTGTGGATCGTCGACGCCTACCCGCTGGTGCTCGCGGGCCTGCTGGTGGCGATGGGCAGCCTCGGCGACCGCGTCGGGCGGCGGCGCCTCCTGCTGGTCGGCGCGGTCGGCTTCGCCGCCGTCTCGGTCGTGGCCGCGTTCGCTCCCACCGCCGCGGCGCTCATCGGCGCCCGCGCGGCACTGGGCTTCTTCGGCGCGATGCTGATGCCCTCGACGCTCTCGCTCCTGCGCAGCGTCTTCCCCGACCGCGACCAGCGCCGCCTCGCGATCGCGATCTGGGCGACCGGCTTCGCCGTGGGCTCGGGCATCGGCCCGCTGGTCGGCGGCGTGCTGCTCGAGCACTTCCCCTGGGGGTCGGTGTTCCTGCTCGCGGTGCCCGTGCTGCTCCCGCTGGTCGTCCTGGTGCCGATCCTGGTGCCGGAGTCGCGCGACCCGCAGCCCGGCCCGGTCGACGTGGTCAGCATCCTGCTGTCGCTGGCGACCATGGCGCCGGTCGTCTACGCGGTGAAGTCCTTCGCCGAGCACGGGATCGACGCGGTCGGCGTCGCGGCGCTCGTCGTGGGCGTCGTCTCGGGAGTTCTGTTCGTCCGCCGCCAGCAGCGCCGGGCCTCGCCGATGCTCGATCTCTCGCTCTTCCGCCGCGGCTCGTTCAGTGCGGCGATCGTGGTCAACCTCCTCAGCGTCACCGCGCTGGTCGGCGGGCTCTTCTTCCTCTCGCAGCACCTGCAGCTCGTGGTCGGGCTCTCGCCGCTGGAGGCGGGCCTCGTGCTCGTGCCGGGCCTCGCCGTGATGATCCTGGCCGGGCTCGGCGTGGTGCCGATCGCGCGCCGCGTCGCTCCGCGCCTCGTCGTCCCGGCCGGACTGCTGGTCTCGGCCGTCGGGTACATCCTGCTGGCACTCGGCAGCGGGGCGCCCGGAGGAGCGTCCGCCCTCACCGTCGCTGTCGCCTTCGCGTTCCTCGGCCTGGGCATCGGCGCGGCCGAGACGGTGTCGAACGAGCTGATCCTGGCCAACGCGCCCGCCGACAAGGCCGGTGCGGCCTCCGCCGTCTCCGAGACCGCCTACGAGCTCGGCGCCGTCCTCGGCACCGCGACGCTCGGCACCGTCCTCACCGCCGTGTACCGCGGGGGAGTCGTGCTGCCCGAGGGCCTCGACGCCGCGCAGGCGCAGCGGGCCGGGGAGACCCTCGGCGGCGCCGTCTCGGTCGCCGGCGAGCTGCCCGCCGACTCCGCCGCGAGCCTCGTCGCGTCGGCGAGCGCGGCGTTCGACTCGGGCGTCGGCTGGTCGGCCTGGCTCGGTGTCGTCCTCGTGCTGGCCGCCGCCGCGGTCGGCGCCTGGCGCCTCCGCCGGAGCTGACGCTCCTCCTCTCCTCCCGAGGGAGGCCGCCCGGGACGCGCAGCGCCTCCCGGGCGGCCCTCGCCAGCCCGACGGGGGGCGCGTGCCCCGGACCGCGGCGCGGGCGGGCCGCGAGTACGCTGGGGGGACTCCGACCCCGTACGCCTGAGGACCGCCATGCCCCGCACCGTGAAGCTCGCCGTCATCCCCGGAGACGGGATCGGGCCCGAGGTGACCGCCGAGGCCGTCAAGGTCCTCGACGCCGTCACCGCCGACTCCGATCTGGTGCTCGAGACGACCACCTTCTCGCTCGGCGCCGCCCGCTACCTCGAGACCGGCGACGTCCTCACCGACGAGGACCTCGCGGCGATCGCGGGGCACGACGCGATCCTCCTGGGCGCCGTCGGCGGAGCACCGGGCGACCCGCGCCTCCGGGACGCGAACATCGAGCGCGGGCTGCTGCTGCGGCTGCGCTTCGAGCTCGACCACTACGTCAACCTGCGGCCCACCCGTCTCTACGCGGGCGTCCCCTCGCCGCTCGCGGCTCCCGGCGAGGTCGACTTCGTGGTCGTCCGCGAGGGCACGGAGGGGCCCTACGTCGGTACCGGCGGCTCGATCCGGCAGGGCACCCCGCACGAGATCGCCAACGAGGTGTCGGTCAACACCGCCTACGGGGTCGAGCGCGTCGTCCGACACGCGTTCGAGCTCGCCCGCACGCGCCGCTCCCGGCTGACGCTCGTCCACAAGACGAACGTCCTCGTCTTCTCCGGCTCGCTCTGGAAGCGGATCGTCGACGAGGTGGGGGCCGCCTTCGAGGACGTGGCCGTCGACTACCTCCACGTGGACGCCGCCACGATCTTCCTCGTGACCGACCCTGCTAGGTTCGACGTCATCGTCACCGACAACCTCTTCGGCGACATCCTGACCGATCTGGCCGGCGCGATCAGCGGCGGCATCGGACTCGCGGCCTCGGGCAACATCAACCCCGACGGCGCGTTCCCCAGCATGTTCGAGCCGGTCCACGGATCCGCGCCCGACATCGCCGGACGGCAGCTCGCCGACCCGACCGCCGCGATCCTCTCGGCCGCGATGCTGCTGGACCACCTCGGCCGGAGCGACGAGGCCGCCCGCGTCACCGCGGCCGTGACCGCCGACATCGAGTCGCGCGACGGCACCCCGCGCTCCACGGCCGCGATCGGCGACTCCGTCGTCGCCCGCCTCCGCTGATCCCCCGCAGAAGGACACCACCACGATGAGCACCGACTCCGCCCCCGCCGACCTCGCGTTCGAGGTGACCGCCGCCCCCGCGCCCCGCTCCGCCGAGGAGCGCGCCCGGATCCTCGCGAACCCCGGCTTCGGCATGCACTTCACCGACCACATGGTCGGCCTCCGCTGGACCCGCACGGACGGCTGGCACAGCGCCCGCGTCGAGCCCTACGGCCCGCTCGCGCTCGACCCCGCCGCCGCCGTCCTGCACTACGCGCAGGAGATCTTCGAGGGGATGAAGGCCTACCGCCACGAGGACGGCTCCGTCTGGACCTTCCGCCCGGAGGCGAACGCGCGCCGCCTGCAGCGCTCGGCCCGCCGTCTCGCGCTGCCGGAGCTCCCGACGGACCTCTTCGTCGAGTCGCTGCGGCAGCTGATCGCGGTCGACGGCGACTGGGTCCCCTCGGAGCCGGAGACCAGCCTCTACCTGCGCCCGTTCATGTTCGCGCAGGAGGCGTTCCTCGGCGTGCGCGCGGCCGAGGACGTCGGCTACTACGTGATCGCCAGCCCCGCCGGCGCCTACTTCTCGGGCGGCGTCGCCCCCGTGTCGATCTGGCTCTCCACCTCCTACGCCCGGGCGGGCAAGGGCGGCACGGGAGCGGCGAAGACGGGTGGCAACTACGCCTCCTCCCTCCTCCCGCAGCAGGAGGCCTACAGCCACGGCTGCGCGCAGGTCCTCTTCCTCGACTCGCAGGAGTCGCAGTGGATCGAGGAGCTCGGCGGCATGAACGTGGTGCTGGTGAAGAAGGACGGCACGCTGGTCACCCCGGAATCGGACTCGATCCTCGAGGGCATCACGCGCGACAGCGTCCTGCAGCTCGCCGAGGACCGCGGCCACCGCGTCGAGCGGCGCCGCGTGAGCATCGACGAATGGCGCGACGGAGTGGCCTCCGGCGACGTGGTCGAGGTGTTCGCCTGCGGGACCGCCGCCGTGATCACCCCGATCGCCGAGCTCAAGGGCGAGGGCTTCTCCGTCGGCCGCGAGAGCGCGCCCGCCGGGGAGCTCACGATGTCGCTCCGCGAGGAGCTGACCGGCATCCAGTACGGACGCCGCGAGGACACGCACGGATGGATGACGAGGCTGGACGCATGAAGATCGCACGATTCGCCACGCAGCGCGACGGGGACAACGGGGGAGCGATCCACTTCGGGATCGTGGACGAGGACGACCTGGTCGTGCTCGCCGGCGACCCGATGTTCGCCGGGTTCGACACCACGGGGGAGCGCATCCCGATCGCGGAGGCGAAGCTCCTCGCGCCGGTGATCCCGCGCTCCAAGATCGTCGGCATCGGGAAGAACTACGCCGACCACGCGGCCGAGATGGGCGGCGACGCCCCGGCGGAGCCGCTGGTGTTCCTCAAGCCGAACACGTCGGTCATCGGCCCGGACGAGGCGATCGTCCTCCCCGAGGACAGCCAGCAGGTGGAGTTCGAGGGCGAGCTGGCGATCGTGATCGGCGCCGTGGCCCGCAACGTCCGCGCGGAGGACTACGAGGACGTGGTCTTCGGGTACACGATCGCCAACGACGTCACCGCACGCGACCTCCAGCGCTCCGACGGCCAGTGGGCGCGGGCGAAGGGCTACGACACCTTCTGCCCGCTCGGACCGGTCATCGAGACCGAGTTCGTCTGGAACGAGAGCGCGATCGAGACCCGCGTCAACGGGCGCGTGCAGCAGTCGGGCAGCACCGGCGACATGATCCACGGGGTGCCCGAGCTCGTGGCCTACGTCTCGCGCATCTTCACGCTGCTCCCCGGGGACGTGATCCTCACCGGGACGCCCGCCGGCGTCGGGCCGATCGCGAACGGCGACACCGTCGCGGTGGACGTCGAGGGCATCGGCACGCTGTTCAACCCGGTGGTCGTCCGGCGCTGAGCCCGGGCCCTCCTCCGCGGAGGGACGAGCGCCTCCGGCCCGCAAGGATCCTCGGATCCGGCGGGCCGGACGCGTCCGAGCGGGACGTCAGTCGGCGCTCGCCGGGTCGCTGCCGACCGCGCCCTCGGTCTCGTCCGGCAGGTCGGCGTCGCCGGAGACGGTGTCCCCTCCGCTGTCGCCGTCGGTCACGGCGTCCGTGACACCGCGGTCGATCGCGGTGCCCCCGGGAGCGGCCCCCGCGGCGGAGGCGTCGGCCGCGTCCTCGCCGGGCAGCACCGTCTGCGCGCCGCCGGTGTTCGGGGCGGCGTCGCCTCCGGATCCGGGAAGGTCCTCGTTCACGTTCTGGTCGGCCATGTCGGCTCCTCTCGTCGGGGCTCCAGCCCAGCACGCGACGGGCCCCTCCGCAGGACGTTGACAGCGCGGGGACGAGGGGGCAGAGGCGGGCCGTGAGGCCGGGCGACGCGCCTTCACCGTGCTCCCCGGCGCTGTCAAGCGGACTGCCTCCGGGGCCGTCTGGTCGTAGCGTCGAGCTATGAACTCCTCCCGCACCGACTCTGTCAGCCGCATCGCCCGGGAGGACT